>JADGHC010000418.1 GCA_019689655.1 Microbispora sp. | reverse complement strand
GCGCGGCGGGCTGGCGGGTGACGATCCCGAAGAACGAGGTCCTCGCCACCTACTACATGCAGGCGATCAGCGCCGACGCGCCGCACCCGGCCGCCGCCCGGCTGTGGGAGGAGTTCCTGCTGTCCGACGAGGGGCAGAACCTCTTCCTCAAGGCGTACGCGCGGCCCGCCCGGATGGAGGCGATGGAGATGCACGACACCCTGGACGGGGACGCCGCCGCCCGCCTGCCCAAGGCGTCCGGCGATCCGGTGATCCTGAGCATCCCCGAGCAGGATCAGGCCAAGTCGTACCTGGCCGCGCACTGGGCCAAGATGGTCGGCTGAGCCACCCGATCTCACAGGCGCGACGGAAGCCGTAAAGTGTGTCGTTATCTCAGCAGTCTCACAAGTCGGCATGAGACTGCGGTAATCCGGACACCGGGCACCACGTGTCAGAATGCGAGCCGATCGTGAGGTACGAAACTCCCAGCCCCACCCGGTGGAACGCTCGCGCCTACGACAGCTCTTTCGGCTACGTCTCGGCCCAGGGCGCCCCGCTGGTGGAACTCCTCGACCCGCGCCCCGGTGAGCGCGTGCTCGACCTCGGGTGCGGCACCGGCGTGCTGACCGCCGACATCGCCAGGCGCGGCGCCCACGTGCTGGGCATCGACGGCTCCCACTCCATGATCGAGCAGGCCATCGCGCACTACCCCGGCCTCGACTTCACCGTGGGCGACGGCTACGACTTCACCGTCGCCCAGCCGTACGACGCGGTCTTCTCGAACGCGGCGCTGCACTGGATGAGCCGCGACCCCGACGCGGTGATCCGCTGCGTGCGCGAGGCGCTGCGGCCGGGCGGCCGGTTCGTCGCCGAGATGGGCGGCGCGGGCAACTGCGCGACGCTGACCTCCGCCGTCCTCACCGCCTGGCGCGAGTACGGCCTGCCCGAGCCCGAGCTGCCGTGGTACTTCCCCAGCCCCGCCGAGTACGCCCTCCGGCTGGAGAAGGGCGGGTTCACGGTCCGGCTGCTGGAGTACTTCGACCGGCCCACCCCGCTCGACGAGTGCCCGAACGGCGCGGCCGACTGGGTGCGGATGTTCGCCGGCTCGCTGCTCGCCCGGGTCCCCCCGGCCGCCGTCGAGCCGCTGCTGCGCCGGGTCAACGAGCTGGCCGCCCCGGCCCTGCGCCGAGAGACCGGCTGGATGGCCGACTATGTCCGCCTCCGGTTTGCCGCCGAGCGTCGCTGACCGGGGCGGAACCTCCACCGCCAGGGGGCGATTTGCCAGACTATGGTCTGGTCTTCGTGAGTGATGAGGAAAGCATGAACTTCTGCCTGAGTGACCTTGTGCCACCGTTGCGCTGGAGTGACGCTGCCCGCATCACCACGCTGACCGACCGGCCCGGCCTGCCGGACGCCTGGTGGCGGACGCTGCCCATGTATCGGGTGCTCGCCGTCCTGGACGCCGAGGAGCTCGGCGAGCTGCTCACCGAGCTCGCGCTCGATCACTGGCCGGCGGCGGCCGTCGGCGACGTGCTGCCCGCGCTGCACGTCCTGGACCCCGACGAGGCCGATGATCCCCAGGTCGCCATCGCGCTCGACCGGGTTGGGTCGTGGCACGGGCTGCTCGCGCTGCCCGGCCGGGAACTGGCCGACCAGCCGTTCATCAAGGCCCGCCCCGTGCTGACCGCCCTGTTCACCGCCGTGTTCTTACGGATGTCCCCCGACGGCGCTTTGCCCGGCACAGAGGAAGAGCGGGGCGAGCCACTGGACCACCCGCTGGACGACCCGCTAGATGACCCGCTTCCGGACGCGCATGACGCGGACGAGCCGACTCTGGACGAGATGCTCCCCGATTCGGCACCGGACGTGGTCTCGGACATCCCCGAGCTGATCGACGCGGCGTTCGCCGACCTGGACGACCAGACCTGGATGGTGGCGCAGAACCGGGTCTTCACCGACGAGCCGTCCGCGCCCGACCAGCTGGCCAAGCTGCTGGCCGTCGCGCCCGCCGTCATCCACGATCTCGAAGCGACGCTGCGCGACCGGCTCGCCCGCTGGCTCACGCTGCCGGAGGCGGCGCCGTACAACGAGCACCTGGCCATGCTCACCGCCACGCTCGGAGCCGCGGTGCCGAAGGCGCGGCTCGTCACGGCGGCCGACTGGCACCGGCGCGAGCTGCGCTCGCTGGAGGTGCCCGCCTGGCGGTTCGTGCTCGCCACGCTGCCCGGCTACCGGCTGTACGGCGACTGGCTCGTGGCCGGCGACATCGAGGAGCTGCGGGCGCGCACGCGCGATCTCATCGCCTCCGCCGAGCGCCCGCCGACCGTCCCCCAGGCCCTGGAGATGGTCTCGTCGCTCGGCATACGCCCCGACGTGGCCAGGGAGTGGCTGGAGAGCGTGCCGCAGCTACGCGCCCAGAAGGCCTCGCAGATCAACGCCTCGCAGATCAACGCCGAGCGCACCCGGGACCGGCAGCCGGGCGGACCGCAGGACCGGCGGCAAGGGCTCAAGGACGTGGCGCTGACCCGGCGGTGCTTCCGGCAGCCGGACGGCAGGTGGTGGCTCAGGGTTGACGTCTCCGGCGACCACCTCCACGGCAGCGAAGTGCCGCTGCCGACCGGGTTCGCCGCGTACGTCGGCCTCGCACCGGGCGAGGAGCGCACGGTGCGCAGCGCCGTCGGAGAGGTCGGCCTGTCCTGGCACTCGCGGCCGATGCTCGGCTCTCTCCAGCGGCTTCTCAGCGAGGTATCGGCCGAGGAGGGCAGCCACATCTTCCTTACCCTTTCCGAGGAGGGCATGCTGCGCGTACGTCACCTGCCCGCGGCAGACGGCGGCGACGACACGAGCCGGGCGCTGCGCCTGGTGGGCTACACCGCGCCGAGCGGCACCCCCGAGCAGGCGACACGGGTGATCGCGTCACGCGTCGGTTTCACCGGACCCGTCGAGCGGCCCGAGCTCCTCGCGCGGCTGCGAGAACGCGGGGACCGCGACCTGCTGGCCCTGCTGGGATAGCCCATGCCCCGGCTCGCGATCTCCCCGGAGTTCCTGCGCGGGCTCGGCGCGCTCACCCGGCCCGTCCGCCAGGACGTCGCCGTCGCGGTACGCCGGTTCCTGCTGAACGCCTCGGCCGCGCCGCACCCGGAGAAGGTGCGGGGCAGCCGTGATCCCCGCGTCGCCACGCTCCGGCTCGCCGACCGCCACCGTGGGGTGGTGGTACGGCAGGGCGACGTCTACTGGCTGCTGACCGTGCTGCCGGAGGCCGAGGCGTGGTCGTACGCCCGGCGGTACGCGTTCGGCGTCAACACGGCGATCGGGATCATCGAGGCCTGGGACGCGGAGGGGCTGGAGCGGATCGAGCCGGCCCTGCGCCGCGCGGCGGCGCGCGGCGGCAGGCCGCTGTTCGAGAACTGGTGCGACACCGATCTGCTGAACATCGGCATCGACGCCCGCCTGCTGCCGCTGCTGCGGCTGATGACGACGGAGTCACACCTCACGGCCGTGGAGCCGCTGCTCCCGCAGAGCCAGTACGCGCCGCTCGCGGCGCTCGCCCGCGGGGGCTCGCTCGCCGCCGCCTGGCGCGAGCTGAGCGCCTGCCGCTCCCAGGTGGCCGACGAGATCGACCCGGAGGACCTCCTGGCGGCGCTGCGGCGCAGCCCCGACCGGGCCGTGTTCGCCGCCGACGCCGCGGAGCTCGATCGCATCCTCACGCTGCCCGGCTGGTGCACGTTCCTGTACCCGCCCCAGCACACGTACGCCAACTGGCCGGCGTACGAGCAGCCGGTGCTGATCACCGGGGGCGCGGGCACCGGCAAGACGGTCATCGCGCTGCACCGGGCGGCCCTGCTGGCCCGCGCCGCCACCGGCCCGGTGCTGCTGGTCACCTTCTCCCAGAGCCTCGCGACCGAGCTGTCCGCGCGGCTCGACATGATCATCGACGACGAGGTAGTACGCAAGCGCGTCGAGGTGGGCAACGTCGACAGGCTCGCGCACCGCATCGTCGCCGAGGCGGAGGGCCGCGCCCCCGCGCTCATCTCCTCCGACGACCTCGCCGGGTTGTGGCAGGAGGCCGCGGTGGGGCGGTTCGGCAGCGCGTTCCTGCTGCGCGAGTGGGAGCAGGTGATCCTCGCCCAGAACCTGCGGACGCTGGAGGAGTACCAGGCCGCCGACCGGCCCGGCCGCAGCGTCCGCCTCGACCCCGAGGCCAGGGCGATGGTCTGGGAGGCCGTCCAGCAGGTCGTACGGCGGCTGCGCGAAACCGGCCGCCGCACCCTGCTCCAGCTCGCCTCGGAGGCGGCGAGCCTGCTCGGGCGGGCCGTGGGCGACCTGCTGGGCGACGAGGCGCCGGGGCGGGAGCCGTACCGGCACATCGTGGTGGACGAGGCGCAGGACCTGCACCCGGCGCAGTGGCGGCTGCTGCGGGCGGCGGTGCCCGCCGCCCCGAACGACCTGTTCATCGTGGGAGACCCGCATCAGCGGATGTTCGACTCGCGGGTCACGCTCGCGGACGTCGGCATCCGCGCCCGCAGGTTCCACCTGAAGATCTCCCGCCGGCTGCCCGCCGAGATCCTGTCGTGGGGGGTGCGCGTGCGCGGCGGCGGCCCCGCGGACGGCCTGGTCGCGGGCAACGCCGAGATGTACGGCTTCCGCGGGCTGAACCACGGCTCGCGCCCGGTGGTGCGCGGGTACGTGAGCATGGAGGCGGAGATCGCCGGGCTCGTCTCCACGGTGGCCGGATGGCTGGAAGAGGGGGTGCCGACCGCCCAGATCGCGGTGGCCGCACGCACCGCGGACCTCGTCCGTACCGCGCGCACCGCATTACGCGAAGCGGGCATCACGGTCAAAGTCACCTCTCTTCACGGCATGAAAGGACTGGAATTCCGCCGGGTGGCCGTGATAGGCGTGGCTGACGGAATCGTGCCGGCGCCGGACGCGCTGACCCCGGCCGAGGAAGACCCGACGGCCCGGGCGCACGATCTGCAACGCGAACGGGGGCTGCTCTACGTGGCGTGTACGCGGGCGAGTGAATTGCTTTATGTGTCTTATTCCGGCCGAGCCAGTCCCTTCATCCCGGCCTGACACCCGATCCCCTAGTCTGAACTGCGGATATTTTCCCCTTGCCGGTTGGGACCTGCATGAACCTCAGCCTTAGCGACATCGTGCCTCCACTGCGCTGGACCGCGCCCAGCCAGGTAGAGCCGATCGCAAGCGACCCCGGTCTTCCCGACGCCTGGTGGCAGGCGCTCCCCCTCGACCGGGCCTGCGCTGCGGTGGGAACCGGCCAGGTCGCCTCCCGGCTCGCCGACCTCACCACCGCCTGCTGGGCACACCTGGTCCTCGGCGACATACTGCCGCTGCTGCGGTTCACCCACCCCGAGCAGAGCCTCCAGACGCCCGGCCCGAGGGAGAGCGTCCACGAGCTGTACGTCGATGTGATCGAAAAGCTGCTGGCCACCGAGCCGGCCGGGGCGCCGGCCGCGGCGCCGGTCCCGCCGGCCCAGCCCGACCGGCCGCTGCCCGAGATCATCGACGAGATCTTCGCCCGGCTGGACGACCG
>JADGHC010000017.1 GCA_019689655.1 Microbispora sp. | reverse complement strand
CCGCCGCGCCCGCCCGGCACCCGCCCGCCGCTCTCCCACGCCCAGGAGCGACTGTGGTTCCTGGAGCAGTACGCACCGGGCACCACCGCCTATACCGTCGCCTTCGCCGTACGCCTGGAGGGCGGCGAGATCGACGAGACGGCCCTCGAACGCGCCCTGATCGAGGTGGCCCGCCGCCACGAGAGCCTGCGCACCCGGTTCGTCACCACCGATGACGGCACCCCGGAGATCGTGCTGGACGACGAGCCGTCGGTCGGGTTCCGGCTGACCGGCGATCCCGCGGCGGTCCAGGAGGAGCTGAACCGCCCGTTCGACCTGGCGACCGGCCCGCTGTTGCGGGCGCTGCTGGTCCGGCTCGGCGCCCGCGAGCACGTGCTGCTCCTCACCATGCACCACGCCGTCACCGACGGCTGGTCCTGCGACATCGTGATGGAGGAGCTGCTCGCCCTGCACGAGGCGTACCGGACCGGGACCGACGCCGGGCTCGCCCCGCCGCCGGTGCAGTACGGCGACTACGCGCTGTGGGAGCGTGGGCGGACCTACGACGACGACATCCGCTACTGGCGGGAGCGGCTGGCCGGCCTGCCGCCGCTCGAGCTGCCGACCGACCTGCCGCGCCCGCCGGAGCAGGGCCCGGCCGGCGCCGCCCACACCTTCGTGCTCGACCGCGAGCTGGTGGACGCGCTCACGGCGCTGGGCGCGGCGCACGGCGCGACGCTGTACATGACGCTGCTCGCCGCCTTCCAGGTGCTCCTCGGCCGCTACTCCGGCCAGGACGACTTCGCGGTCGGGTCGCCCGTGTCGGGGCGCGACCTGCCGGAGCTGGAGCGGGTGGTCGGGCTGTTCATCAACACGCTGCCGATGCGCGCCGACCTGTCCGGCGACCCGGCCTTCACCGAGCTGCTCGGCCGGGTCCGCGAGACCGCGCTCGACGCGTACGCGCACCAGGAGCTGCCCTTCGACCGGCTGGTCGGCGAGATCGGCGTGGAGCGCGACGTCAGCAGGTCGCCGGTGTTCCAGGTGATGTTCGCGCTGCAGAACTACCGCAACGCGCCGCTGCGCACCCAGGGCCTGAAGATGTCGGCGTACCCGTTCGAGGTGACCGTCAGCCGGTTCGACCTCGCGCTGTACCTGATGGACCAGGGCGACGGGCTGCACGGCACGCTCACCTACCGCACCGAGCTGTTCCGGCCGGCCACCATCGCGCGGATGGCGGAGTGCTTCGAGAACCTGCTCAGGTCGATCGTCGCCGATCCGGGCGCGAGGGTGTCGGACCTGGAGCTGCTCCCGGCTGCGGAGCGCGACCGCGTGCTCGGATTCGCCGGAACCGGCGCCGGGGCCGAGGACGCCTTCGGCGGGGCGGCGACGCTGCACGAGGCGGTCGCCGCGCAGGCGGCCCGCACCCCGTCCGCCACCGCGGTCGTCTGCGGCGACGACGCCCTCACCTACGCCGAGCTGGACGCCGCCGCCGAGCGCCTGGCCCGGCGGCTGCGCGGGCTCGGCGTGCGGCCCGACGACCGCGTCGCGATCTGCCTGGAGCAGTCGGCCGGGCTCGCGGTCGCCGTGCTCGGCGTGCTCAAGGCGGGCGCGGCCTACCTGCCGCTCGACCCGGAGCACCCGCGCGGCCGGCTCGAGTACGTGCTGAACGACGCCGGCGCCGCCGTGGTGGTGACCAGCCCGGATCTGCACGACCGGCTGCCCGGCGGGATCACCGCGGTGCACCTCGGCGACGACGCGCCCGAGCCCGGCGGCTCCCCGGAGCCGGCGGCGCCGGGCGACCTCGCGTACGTCATCTACACCTCGGGCACCACCGGGCGGCCCAAGGGCGTCGCGGTGCAGCACCGCGAGGTGCTGGTCTACCTCGCCGGGGTGCGCGAGCGGCTGGGCGTGGCGCCCGGCTCGTCCTTCGCCCTGCTCCAGTCCCTCGCCTTCGACTTCGGCGTCACCGTCTTCTACCTGTGCCTGATGACCGGCGGCACGCTGCACCTGGTGCCCTCGCGCACCGCCGGCCCCGAGCTGGCGGAGATCTTCCGGCGGACCGGGATCGACTACCTGAAGATCACTCCGTCGCACCTGGCCGCGCTGCTCGCGGGGGCGGCCGACGCCGGCGCCGAGCCGGACGACCTGCTGCCCCGCAAGCTGCTGCTGCTGGGCGGCGAGGCGGCCCCGCGCGGATGGGCGGCCGAGCTGGCGGCGCGGGGCCGCTGCCGGGTCGTCAACCACTACGGGCCGACCGAGGCCACCGTGGGCGTGACCACCTACGACGTCGCCGGCCTGCCCGCCCCGGACGGCCAGGCCGAGGCGAGCGTGAGCCTGCCGATCGGCTCGCCGCTGCCCGGGGCCCGGGCGTACGTGCTGGACGAGCGGCTGCGGCCGGTCCCCCCGGGGGTGCCGGGGGAGATCTACCTCGGCGGCGACCGGCTGGCCCGCGGCTACCTCAACCGCCCGGGGCTGACCGCCGACCGGTTCCTCCCCGACCCGTACGGCCCGCCCGGCGCGCGGATGTACCGCACCGGCGACCTGGGACGGTGGACCGCCACCGGCGACCTGGAGTTCCTGGGCCGCCGCGACCTGCAGGTGAAGATCCGCGGCTATCGCGTCGAGCTCGGCGAGGTCGAGTCGGTGCTGGCCGACCATCCGGGCATCGCCCAGGCGGTCGTCGAGCCGCGCGGCGGGCAGCTCGTCGCCTACCTCGTCCCCGCCGTGGACGGCACGCGGCCGGAGACCGCGGACGTGCGCGCCTGGCTGGCCGACCGGCTGCCCGCGTACATGATCCCGTCCCGGTACGCCTGGCTGGCCGAGCTGCCGCTCAAGTCGCACGGCAAGGTGGACCGGTCGCGGCTGCCCGAGCCGGAGGCCGAGGTCCCGGCCGGCGAGTACGTCGCCCCCGCGCCCGGCGCGGAGGAGGACGTGGCACGCGTCTGGGCGGAGGTGCTGGAGATCGAGCGCGTGGGGGCGCTCGACGACTTCTTCGCGCTGGGCGGCCACTCGCTGCTGGCGATGCGGGTCATCGCCCGGCTGCGCAAGGCGTACCCGGACCGGCAGGTCACGGTGCTCGACGTGTTCAAGCACCGCACCGTCCGGGAACTGGCCCGGCTGCTCACGGCCGGCGAGGACGTGCCGCGCACCCTGCTGCACCGGCTCACCCCCGCCCGGGCCGCCACCACCACCCTGGTGTGCGTGCCGTACGGCGGGGGCAGCGCGGTCGTCTACCAGCCGCTCGCCGACGCGCTGCCGGACGACTGGGCGCTCTACTCGGTCGCGGTGCCCGGTCACGAGCTGGGCGAGGAGTCCCGGCCGTTCGAGGAGGTCGTCCTCGGCTGCGTGGCCGAGATCTCCGAGATCATGGACCGCAACGGCGGCTCGCTCGTGCTGTACGGCCACTGCGGCCTCGGCGTCATGATGTCCGCCGAGATCGCCCGCAGGCTGGAGGCGGACGGCCGCACCGTGGACGCGCTGTACCTCGGCGGGGTGTTCCCCTTCGCCCGGCCGGGCCGCGGCCTGAACTGGCTCGGGACGTTCCTCGACCACCTCACCAGCGACCAGCAGCGGGTCAACGCCCTCACCGCGGCCGGGCTCGACGTGGAGGACCTCAGCCGGGAGCAGGTCAAACTGATCGTGCGCAACCGCCGGGAGGGCACCCGCGCCGCCGAGCGGTACTTCACGCGGATCTTCGAGGAGGGCGGCGGGCCGGCGCTGCGCGCGCCGGTGATCGCCGTGGTCGGCGAGCGCGACCCGGCGGCCGAGTTCTACCAGGAACGTTACAGGGAGTGGCACTGCCTGTCGGACGTGACGGCGTGCGTCGTCCTCGACGAGGCCGGGCACTTCTTCCTGCGGTACCGCAACACCGAACTGGCCGAGATCGTCACCGGCACCCACGCCGCCCTCGCCTCCGGGCGTACCGAGGGGATGGAACGGGACGAGACACGCACCTGGTGGCTGCAGGGCGTCTCGCGCCGGTCCGCCGACGGGGAGACGGGCGCCGGGCGGGACACCCCGGCCGCGCCGAGGGTCGGCCCGCCGCCGAGCATGCGGCGCTTCCTCGTCGTCGCGGCCGGCCAGCTCGTGTCGATCACCGGTTCCGCGCTGACCGAGTTCGCCATCCCGCTGTGGATCTACCTGACCACCGGCTCGCTCGTCCGGTTCGCGCTGTTCTCCGTGCTCGGCCTGGTGCCCGGCATGCTCGTCGCCCCGCTGGCCGGCGCCGTCGTCGACCGGTTCGACCGGCGCAAGGTCATGCTCGCGGGCGACGCGGCCGCGGGCGGCGTCCAGCTCGTGCTCGGGCTGCTGCTGTGGACCGGAAACCTGCAGGTCTGGCACATCTATCCGCTGCTGGTCTGCCTATCCGTCGCGCTCACCTTCCAACGGCTCGCGTACGGCTCGGCGATCCCGCAGCTCGTGCCGAAACGGTTCCTCGGGCACGCCAACGGCGTGGTCCAGATGGCCGCGGGAACCGCGCAGCTCATCGTGCCGCTGATCGCGGTCGGGCTCATGGCGGCGATCGGGCTGGAGGGCATCCTCGTCATCGACGTCGCCAGCTACCTCGTCGCCACGCTCACCGTGGCGCTGGTCCGCTTCCCGGCGGCGATGGCGTGGAAGCGGCGGGAGAGCGTGCTCGCCGAGATGATGGGCGGCATCCGCCACTCGTGGGGCCACCGGGGCTTCCGCGCGATGCTGTTCTACTTCGCGGTGCTGAACATCTTCCTGTCCCCGCTGTTCCTGATGCTCTCGCCGCTGGTGCTGTCGTTCGCGTCGCTGGCCGAGGTCGGCCGGGTGTCGTTCGCGGGCGGGCTCGGCGCCTTCCTCGGCGGCCTGGGCATGGCCGCCTGGGGCGGCCCGCGCCGGCGGCGGCTGTACGGCGTGCTGATGTTCACGCTCGCCCTGTCGGCGTTCTGCCTGCTGACCGGGCTGCGCGCGGACCTGGTCCCGATCGCCGCCGGCGCGTTCGGCATGTCGCTGTGCCTCACCCTGCTGAACGGCGTCTACGCCACGATCATCCAGGTCAAGGTGCCGCAGCGGTTCCACGGCCGGGTCATCGCGCTGAACACGCTGATCGCCTGGTCCACCCTGCCCATCGGGTTCGGCCTGGTCGCGCCGTACGGCGCGCAGGTCTTCGAGCCGCTGCTCGCCCCGGACGGGCCGCTCGCCGGCACGGCGGGCGCGCTGCTCGGCACCGGTCCCGGCCGCGGCATCGGCTTCATGTACGTCTGCTTCGCGGTGGCGATCGCGGTGATCGCGCTGGTCGCGCTGCGGATCCGGGTGCTGCGCCGGTTCGACGCCGAGGTGCCCGACGCGCTGCCCGACGACGTCGTCGGCTACCAGGCCCTGGCCGAGCGCATCGCGGCGGCCCGGGCGGCCGCCGGCGGCCGTACCTCCGGCGAACCCGAGAAGGAGCACGTATGACGGGGACGAGGACGCGGGGCGCGCCCACGCTCACCCTGCCGGAGCTGCTGCGGCTGCGCGCCGGGCAGGAACCGGACGGCGTGGCGATGATCGTGGACGGGCAAGGGGAGCTCACCTTCGCCGAGTGGGACCGCAGGTCGGCGGCGCTCGCCGCCGGTCTCGCGGGCCGCGGCGTCGCCCCGGGCGACCGGGTGGCGCTGTACTTCGGCAGCCGCGACTGGCTCGACTTCGCCGTGGCGTTCATCGGAGTGCTCAAGGCGGGCGCGGTGGCCGTGCCGATGTCGGACCGGCTGGCGGCGGCCGAGCTGCGCTACATGATCGGCCACTGCTCGGCGTCGGCGGTGCTGCTCGGCCGCGACCTCACGGCGCCCGGGGGAGAGCACTGGACCGCGACCCCGGCGGAACTGGAGGCCGGCGTCGATCCGGAGGCCGCGCCGGAAGGACCACGGGTGCGGCCCGGCGACCTGGCGCAGATCCTCTACACCTCCGGCACGACCGGGCGGCCCAAGGGGGTCGGCGCGAGCCACGCCAACCTCGCCCACGGGTGTGTCACGAACCCCAAGCGCCGCAGGTTCGCGCACTCGGCACACCTGCTGCACGCCTTCCCGATCGGCACCAACGCGGGCCAGACCATGCTGATCAACGCGCTGGACGCGCGGCCGGCCGTGCTGACCCCGGCGAGGTTCACGCCCGGCCGGTTCGCCCGGCTGATCGAGACCTACCGCCCCGGCACGGTGTTCCTGGTGCCCTCCATGGCGATCGAGCTGCTCGACGCCGGGCTGCACGAGCGGTACGACATGTCCAGCGTGGTGCTGCTGGGCTCGGCCGCGGCCGCGCTGCCGCCCGCCGTGTCGGAGCGGCTGGCGGCGGCGTTCCCGAACGCGACCGTGACGAACTACTACACCTCCACCGAGGCCGCCCCCGCCCAGACGATCATGATTTACGACCGGACGCGGCCGGCCGCGCTGGGCCGGCCCGCGTTCGGCGGGGCGCTGCGCATCACCGACGAGGAGGGCAACCCGCTGCCGCCCGGGGAGATCGGCGAGGTGTGGATGCGCTCGCCCGCCGCGACCCGGTCCTACTACGGCGACGCCGAGGCCAGCGCCCGGTCCTTCCGGGACGGCTGGGTGCGCATGGGCGACCTCGGATACGTGGACGCCGACGGCTACCTCTACCTCGTCGACCGGGAGAGCGACGTGGTCAAGACCGGCGCGTTCAAGGTGTCCACGCTCCAGGTGGAGGCGGCGCTGCACGAGCACCCGCAGATATCCGAGGCGGCCGTGTTCGGGATCCCGCACCCGGTGCTGGGCTCCGTGCTGGGCGCCGCGGTCGTGCCCAGGTCGCCGGGGTTGTCGGCGAGCGAGGTGCGGGCCTTCCTGATGGACCGGCTGGCCTGGCACGAGCTGCCCGAACGGGTCCTCGTGGTCGACGGCCTGCCCAAGAACCAGTCAGGCAAGGTCATCAAGAAGGAGCTGCCCGCGCTGCTGGGCGACTCCGCGATCAGCACGGAAGGCAAGTGAGATGTCAGCGACGCTCATCGGCGAGGGGGAGCAGGCGTCCCTCGCACAGCACGGCATGTGGATAACGGAGCGGATGGGCTGCGGGGGCCGGGTGTACCACATGCCGCTGGCCATCCGGTTCGACGGCCCCCTCGACGTGGACCGGCTGCTGGCCGCCTGCCACGAGGTGGTCCGCGCGCAGCCCCTGCTGGCCGCGGCCCTGGCGGAGCGGGACGGCGTGCTGCGCATCGTGCCGGCCGCCGTGCCGCCGCCGATCGGGACCGAGGACGCCTCCGGCCGTGATCCCGGCGAGCTGGTCGAGCACGTGACCTCGCTCCCGCTCGACCTGGAAAGCGGGCCCGCGGCCAGGTTCACGGTGTTCCGCCTCGCGCCGGAGCGGCACCTGCTCGTCTTCGTCGCCCACCACGCCGTCTTCGACGGCATGTCGAAGGACCTCCTGGTGCGCGGCCTGGCCGACGCCTACGCGGGACGGCCGTCGCCCGCCCTTCCCCTTCCGTACGGCGAGGCCGTCGCGCGGGAGAACGCCAGGGTGGAGGAGCTGCTGGGCGAGGCCGCCGAGTTCTGGCGCGACCGCTGGCGGGACCGGCGGGAGCTGCGCCTGCCCGGGCTGTCGGGTGTCTCGATCCGCGCCGCGCATGGCGACGCCGTCGACTTCGCGCTCCCCGCCGACCTCGCCGTCGCCGCGGACAAGATGGGCGTCACCCGGTTCGAGCTGGTGCTCGCCGCCGTGCACACCCTGCTCGCCGCGTACGGCAACGAGGGCGCGGCGGTGGCCGTGGACATGTCCGCCAGGACCGAGGAGACCCGGGGTCACATCGGCCTGTTCGTGAACGAGCTGCCGGTGACGGTCCCGGCCCCGGGCGGGACGTTCGCCGAGTTTGCCCACGCCGTGCGCGACGAGCTGCGCGCCGTCTACCGGTTCCGGCAGGTGCCGCTCGCGCGTGCCGTCGGCGGCGTCAGCCCGCGCACCGCGCTCACGCCGGTCTCGGTCAGCTACCGCAGGCGCGAGGAGGACGAGCCCGCCTTCCCCGGCGTGACCGCCTCGGTCGACTGGATGTCCTTCAACGGCGCGGTGCGCGGCACGCTGCACCTGCAGGTGGTGGACGCGCGGGACGGCATCGGCGCCCGGCTGCAGTTCAACCCGCTCGTGCTGAGCCGCGCCGGCTGCGAGAGCTTCGCCGAGCACCTGCTGGCCCTGCTGCGCGCGGTGACCGCCGACCCGGACGCCGCCGTGGCCGGCCTGCCGCTGCCGTCCCCGGTCGAGCCGGCCTTCGCCCCGGCGGAGGAGGAGCCGGCCGCCGCCGCGACGGGCGGCGCCGTGCCGTACCTCGCGGAGGTGGGGGAGATCTGGCGCGAGGTGCTCGGCCTGCCGGAGATCGGCCCGGACGACGACCTGTTCGACCTCGGCGGGCACTCGCTGTCCATCACTCAGATCATCGCGAAGGTGCGTGAGCGGATGAACGTCGAGCTGTCCTTCGACGTGTTCTTCGACGAGCCGACGATCAACGGGATCGCGGCGGAGGTGGCCCGCCTGCGGGAGGAGGCATGCTGAGGGAGCGCGTGGCCGAGCTGGTGGCGAAGGCGAGCGGCGGCGAGCTGGCCGCCGCCGACGTCCTGGCGGCGAGCTGCGGCCTGCCCGCGCTGGGCCTCAACTCGCTCGCCTACCTGCGGCTGATCGACCTGGTGGAGACCGAGTTCGACTGCGACGTCGACCTGGACGGCGGCTACCTCGACACGCTCGACGGCCTGGTCGAGCACATCGCCGGGCAGCTGAAATGACCGGGAGCCCGTCGGCGGCGCAGGTCACCGGGCTCACCGCGCTGCCGCCGCGCACCGTGGAGTTCCGCGGCGCCCGGGGCGGGCAGGCCGCGCTGACCTGGGGCCAGCAGGGGATCTGGCGCTCCACCCGGTGGCTGGACGACGGCGACCCCTACTTCAACCTGGCCTGGACCCTGCCGGTGACCGGCGCGGCCGATCTGGACGCCGTGCTGCGGGCCGTGGGCCGTCTCATCGAGCGGCACGAGACGCTGCGCACCGCGTACGTCCCCGACGGGAAGGGCACCAGCCAGCGGGTGAGCCGGGAGGGCCGGCTCACGGTGGGCGTGTACGAGGCGGCGGCCAAGCCGATGAGCGCGGCCAAGGCGCTGGCCGCCGAGCTGGCCTCGACCGGGTTCGACTACGCGGCCGAGCTGCCGATCCGGTGCGCGGTGGTCTGCCTGAAGGGCCGGCCGCGCGCGCTGGCGCTCGCGCTGTCCCATCTCGCGCTCGACGGGTGGTCGCTGAACATGGTGGCCGCCGAGTGGCCGCGGCTGGTGGCGGGGGAGGACCTGCCCGCCCCGGAATGGCAGCCGCTCGACCAGGCGGCGTTCGAGCGGTCGGACCCGCCGCCGGGGAGCCAGGCGTTGCGGCACTGGCGGACGGGTCTGGCGTCCGCCCCCCGCTCGATGTTCGACTTCCCCCGGCGGGAGCCCGAGGAGCCGCGCTTCGTCCGGTACGGGATGGACTCCCCGGCGGCGGCGATCGCCGCGGAGGCGCTCGCCGCCCGGCACGGCGTGACGACCTCCAGCGTGCTCACGGTCGCCTGCGCCGCCCTGCTCGGCGCCGTGACCGGGCACCGTACGGCCGCGCTGCAGCTCATCGTGTCGAACCGGCACCACCCCCGCATGGGCGGGATGGCCGGGCCGGCCGCCCAGGACGGGCTGTGCGTCATCGACCTGGGGGACGGCACGTTCGCCGACGCGCTGGGACCCGGGCACCGCAGGACCATGGCGACCTACCGCAACGGGCACTACGATCCCGCGCTCGTGCTGGCCGCCTGGGACGAGCAGGCATGGCGGCGCGGCGCCGACATCGACCTCGACGCGTTCTTCAACGACGTCAGGCACGCGGGCCGCTGGCAGGGCCTGCCGCCGGTCGACGCCGGGGACCCCGCGGCGCTGGCCGCCCTGCGCGGCCGCACCAGGACGTTCTTCGTCGGCGCCTACGCCAAGGTCAAGGCGAAGATCTTCTTCGCCACCGGACCGGCCCCCGCAAGCTGCGAGTTCTACGTGCTGGTCGACACCGCCTTCCTGCCGGGGCGTACCGCCGAGCGGATGCTCGCCGGCCTGGAGGAGCTGCTGGTCCGCGCGGTGACCGAGGAGGTGCCGCTGGACCGGGTCGCGCAGGTCGCGGGCCTGGAGCCGGTGCGGCGCCCCGCCGGGTGGACGGCGATCGGCCCGGACTGGGTGAGCCTGCCGGAGACCGAGGCGCTGCTGCGCCGGGTGTGCGCCCCCGGCCCGGCCGCGCTCGCGGTGGAGGACGGCGGTGACGGGACGCCGAGGCTCACCGGCTACCTCGTCGCGCACCCCGGGCTGGACACGCCCGAGGCCGTGCACACCGCCGTCATGCGCGCCGCGGCCGGCCGCACCGACGTGCTCGCGCCCCACCGCTACGTCCTGTGCCCGGCGCCCCCGGCCACGCCCGCCGGCTGGGCCGGCTGCCCCCGCCTCGCCGAGGGCGACGGGCGCACCCCGTCTCCCGCAACGACTGTCTTGGGAAGGTGACATGACCGACTCCCCGATGCTCGTGGTCGTCAACGACGAGGAGCAGTACTCCGTATGGTGGAGCGACCGGGAGCCGCCCGCCGGATGGCGGCCCACCGGCTTCTCCGGCACCCGTGAGGAATGCCTGGACCACATCGAGAAGGTGTGGACCGACATGCGCCCGCTGAGCGCCCGCCGGGACGGATGACCACCGCCGAGCGCCGCGCCGCGCTGATCGAGAAGCTGGCCGCGCTGCCCCCCGAGCGCCGCGCGGCGCTGCTGCGCTCCGTCGGGGGCGCGGCCCGGGACCCCGGCGGGCAGGAGTGGCCGCTGTCGCCGGGGCAGGAGCGCCTGTGGTTCCTCAGCCGCTTCGACCCCGCCGACACCAGCTACAACACGCCCTGGTGCGTGCGGCTGCGCGGGCCGCTCGACGTGGCCGCGCTGTCCGCGGCGTTCACCCGGATCGTCACGCGGCACGAGGTGCTGCGCACCCGCTACCGGATGCGCGGGGACGCCCCCGTGCAGGCCGTGCTGCCGCCCGCGCCGGTGCCGGTGGAGACGATCGCGGTCGCGGAGCGCGCGGACCTCGACCGGGTGTTGCGGGAGTTCGCCGGCCGCCCGTTCGACCTGGAGAACGAGCCGCCCCTGCGGGCCGGCCTGGCGTGGCTCGGGGCGGACGAGGCGGCCCTGTGCATCGTCTTGCACCACATCGCCGTGGACGGCTGGTCGCTCGACGTGCTCATGCGCGAGCTCGCCGAGTGCTACGCCGCCGCGCGCGAGGGCCGCGAGCCCGACTTGCCCGAGCTGCCCATCCAGTACCCCCGCTACGCCGTACGGGAAAGGCAGCGGGACCACACGGAGGGCCTGGCGTACTGGACGCGCCGCCTGGCCGGCGCCCCCGCCCTCGACCTGCCGGCCGACCACCCCCGGCCGCCGCGATGGTCCGGGCGCGGCGGGCGCGAGGAGCTGCTGCTGCCGCCGGAGGAGATCACGCCGCTGGAGCGGGTGGCCAGGAAGCGGCGCTGCACGTCCTTCATGGCCCTGGCCGCCGCCTATCAGGCCACCCTCGCCCTGGCCTCGGGCCAAGACGACTTCTGCGTCGGCGTGCCGGTGGCCGGCCGGACCAGCAGCGAGCTGGCGCCGCTGATCGGCTACTTCGGCAACACGCTGGTGCTGCGCGCCGACCTGTCCGGCGACCCGCCGTTCCACGAGCTGCTCGACCGCGTACGGGAGGCGACGCTGGCCGGGATGCGGCACGCGGAGGTGCCGTTCGAGCACGTCATCGCCGCGCTGCGCGTCCCCCGCGACATCAGCAGGCCGCCGCTGTGCCAGGCGATGTTCAACCTCCACAACCTGCCCAAAGACGACCTGCTGCGGACCCGGCTCGCCGACCTCGACATGGAGGTTCATCCGGTGGCGCCCAGCCACACCAAGGCCGAGGTCTCGATGGACCTGTGGCGCGGACCGGAAGGGCTCGGCGGGGTCCTCGACTACAGCAGCGATCTGTTCGCGCCCGCGACCGCGCGCCGCCTCGTCCGCGGCTTCGCCGAGGTCGTACGGCGAGCCGGGGCGGACCCGGACATTCGGCTGTCCGCGCTGAGCGGCGCGCTCCCGAAGTGAGCGGCGCGTTCCCGAAGTGAAAGGTGCATGAAAGGTGAGTGACGCGGTGAGCGGCGTGACGGCGCTCGCGTCGATCCGCAGGTGGCGGGACACGAGCCCCGACGCGGTGGCGGTGAGCGGCGCCGGCGGGGTGCTGACATACCGGGAGCTGCACGACAGGGTCGACCGTCTGGCGGCGGTGCTGCGCGCCCGCGGCGTCGGCCCGGAGGTCCCGGTCGGCCTGTGCCTGGAGCGGTGCCCCGGCATGGTCGTCGCGCTGCTCGCCGTGTGGCGGGCCGGCGGCGCCTACGTGCCGCTCGACCCGGGATTCCCGGAGGACCGGCTCCGGCTCATGCGGGAGGACGCGGGCATCCGGCTCGTGCTGGCCGGGCAGGGGGTGGACGCCCGCCTGCTCGACGGCGTGCCGGACGTCGTCGAGCTGGCGTGGGACGGCACCCCGGCCGGGGGAGGCGACGCCACGGCGGACGGGCCGGTGGGCGACCTGGCCTACCTCATGTACACCTCGGGGTCCACCGGCAGGCCCAAGGGGGTGGCCGTGCCGCACCGCGCCGTGGCCAACCTGCTGGAGTCCTTCGCCTCCCTGCTGGGGCTCACCCCGCGCGACGCCTGGCTCGCCGTCACCACGCTGTCGTTCGACATCTCGGTGCTCGAACTCCTCCTGCCGCTGACCCGCGGCGCGCGGGTGGTGGTCGCCTCCGCGCACGAGACCGCCGACGGGCGGGCGCTGCGCTCCAGGGCCGTGTCCGAGGCCGTCACGGTCATGCAGGCGACCCCGGCGAGCTGGCGCATCCTGCTCGAATCCGGCGGGGTGCCGGAGAGCATCACCACCCGGTTGTGCGGGGGCGAGGCGCTGCCCCGCGACCTCGCCGACGCCCTCCTCGAGGGCGGCGCCCGGCTGTGGAACGTGTACGGCCCGACCGAGACGACGGTGTGGTCGACCGCCGGGCGCGTCGCCCCGTCGCCCGCCCCCATCGACCTGGGCGAGCCCATCGGCAACACGACGGTGCACATCCTCGGCCCCGATGGGCGCCCCGTGCCGCCCGGCGAGATCGGCGAGCTGCACATCGGCGGCGCCGGCGTGGCCAGGGGATACCACGGCATGCCGGGCCAGACGGCGGCCAGGTTCCTGCCCGACCCGTTCTCCGGCGTGCCCGGCGCCCGCATGTACGCCACCGGCGACCTGGCCAAGATCGAGGACGGAAAGCTGCGCTACCTGGGCCGGGCCGACCGGCAGGTGAAGGTGCGCGGCTTCCGCATCGAGCTCGGGGAGATCGAGAGCGTGCTGCGGACCGCGCCCGAGGTGGCCGACGCCGCCGTCGGCGTCTGCGACGGCCCGGACGGCCTGCCGCGCCTGGTCGCCTACGTCGTGCTCGCGGCCGGGAAGCCCGCCGGGGAGCACGACGGGGAGCCCGGGGACGCGGAGCTGTGGCCGGCCCTGCGGGAGCGGCTGCGCCGCAGCCTGCCCGAGTACATGGTGCCCGCGCACCTCGTGGTGCTGGACGCCCTGCCGCTCACCCCCAACGGCAAGCTCGACCGCAGGGCTCTGCCCGTGCCCGAGTGGACCCGGGCGCGGAGCCGGCCGTACCGGGCCCCGTCCACGGCGCTGGAGGAGGACCTCGCGGCCATGTGGGGGGAGGTGCTGGGCATCGCGGAGCCGGTCGGCGTCGACGACGACTTCTTCGAGCTGGGCGGGCACTCGCTGACCGCCACCCAGATCATCGCGAGGATCCAGGCGCGCTACGCGGTCAACGTGCCGATCGTGGTGCTGTTCGAGAACCCCACGATCGCCGAACTGGCGGCGGCGATGGACCTGCTCGACGACGACGACCTGGACCTCACCGAGATCGCCGCACTGCGCGACGAGCTCGACGGCCTCAGCGCCGAGGACCTCGCGGCCGTGCTCGACCAGATGGCGTCGGACGCGTGAAGGCGCCCCTGTCACCGGCCCAGGAGCGGCTCTGGCTCCTGCAGCGGCTCGACCCCCGGGACGCCTCGTACAGCATGTACCTCGTCCGCCGGCTGCGCGGACCCCTCGACTCCGGCGCCCTCGAAGGGGCGTTCGCGGACGTCGTCGCCCGGCACGAGAGCCTGCGCACGCGCTTCGAGGAGGAGGACGGCGTCCCCTGGGCGGTCG
The DNA here is from genome assembly GCA_019689655.1 of Microbispora sp. Lineage (GTDB taxonomy): Bacteria > Actinomycetota > Actinomycetes > Streptosporangiales > Streptosporangiaceae > Microbispora. The sequence continues at coordinate 10,963 of JADGHC010000017.1, read as the reverse complement.
CCGGGCCGCCGGGAGAGGCGGGCTCCGTCCCGCCCGTCGAGTGGATCCACGCCGATGACGAGGAGCACGCCCGGCGGATCGTCGCCGAGCGGGTGAACGCGCCGTTCGACCTCGCCGAGGGCGTGCCGCTGCGCATCGCGGTCGTCGCGATCGGCCCGCTGGACCACGTCCTGTGCGTCACGATGCACCACATCATCGGGGACGGCTGGTCGCTGGGGATCCTCCTCGACGATCTGGCGGAGTGCTACACCGCGCGCCTGCGCGGCCGCGCGCCGAACCTGGCGCCGCTGCCGGTCCAGCCGTCCGACTACGCGCGCTGGCAGCGCCGCCGCGCCGAGCGCGCGGTGCCGTACTGGCAGGAGCGGCTGGCCGACCCGCCGCCGCCCGACCTGCCGTTCGGCCTCGGCGGGGCGCCCGGCGGCGACGGCCGCGCCGGCTACCAGGTCGTCCGGGTCGGCCGGGAGGTCACGGACGGCCTGGAGCGGCTCGCCCGCGAGCACAAGACCACGCTGTTCACCGTGCTCATGGCGGCCTACCAGGTGCTCCTGCACCGCCACACCGGCCACGACGACGTCCTCGTCGGCACGGCGGTCGCCGGGCGCGACCGGGTCGAGCTGGAGCCGATGGTCGGCTACCTCTCGCAGACCGTCGTGCTGCGCGGCGACCTGGGCGGCGACCCGGCGTTCACCGAGCTGCTGCGGCGCATCCGGCAGGAGGCGCTGACGGCGCTGAGCCGGCCTTCGGTGCCGTTCGAGCGGATCCCGCACCCCGCCGAGGCGCTGATGCCGACCATGTTCATCCTGCACACCGAGGACGCGGGCCCCACCCGGCCGTTCGGCGACCTGTCGGTCTCCTTCTTCCCCGACGGCTTCCGGCAGGTCAAGCTCGGCCTGAGCGTCGAGGCGTGGCCGGACGGCGGCGAGATCGTCGTGTCCTTCGGCCACGACGGGTCCAGCGGCTCCCCGCACGAGGCGCAGGCCGTGCGCCGGCTCGCCGACCGCTTCCTGATCCTGCTCGGGTCGGTCGCGGCCGAGCCGCACCGCCGGATCTCCGAGCTGCGCGTGTGGACCGGCGACGACGAGGCCGACATCCGCGACATGGCCGGCGACGGCGCCCCCGAGCCGGAAAGCCGGACCCCGACGGTCCCCGAGATGCTCGCGGAGACCATCCGGCGCACCCCCGGCGCCGTCGCGGTGATCTGCGGGGAGATCGAGGTCACGTACGGCGAGCTGGACCGGCGGGCGGCGCGGCTCGCCGCGGCGCTGCGGGCCCGCGGCGTGCGCCCGGGCGACGTGGTCGGCGTCTGCCTGCCCCGCTCGGCGGAGGCGATCGTCGCGCTGCTCGCCGTCTGGCGGGCCGGCGCGGCCTACCTGCCGTTCGAGCCGGACGAGCCGGAGCAACGGATGGCGTTCTCGCTCGCCGACGCCGGGGCGGCACACGTCATCACGACCCGGGCGCTGCCCGCCGGGCTCACCGCCGTCGATCCGCCGGCCGGCGAGCACGACGAGCCCGGCGAGTACGGCGAGCCCGGCGAGTACGGCGAGCCCGGCGCGGACGCCGGGCCGTCGCCGCGGCCGGGCGACCTCGCCTACGTCATCTCCACATCCGGCTCCACCGGCCGGCCCAAGGGCGTCGCCGTCGAGCACCGCGCCGTCGCGGCCCGGGTCGGGTGGATGCGCCAGGAGTACGGCCTGGCGCCCGGCGACCGCGTCGTCCAGTTCGCGTCGCTGAGCTTCGACACCCACGTCGAGGAGGTCTTCCCCACGCTCGCCGCGGGAGCGACCCTGGTGCTGCTCCCCGGCGGGGCGGCGACGCTGCCCGACCTGCTGGCCGCGCCGGGCGGGGAGCGGATCACGGTGCTCGACCTGCCCACCGCCTACTGGCACCACCTCGTCGAGGAGATCGACCAGATCGCCTGGCCACCCGCGCTCCGCCTGGTCGTCATCGGCGGTGATCAGGCCTCCGGCGGCGTGGTGGCGCGCTGGCGCGGGCGGTTCGGCGACGCCGTACGCCTGGTGAACACCTACGGCCCGACAGAGGCCGCGGTCATCGCGACCGCCGCCGACCTCGGCGGCACGCCGTACGGCCACGCCAGGCCGCCGATCGGCCGGCCCGTCGGCGCGACGACGGTCCACCTGCTCGACCCGGCCGGGGCGCCGGTGCCGAAGGGGGCGATCGGCGAACTGGTCATCGGCGGAGCCGGCGTGGCACGCGGCTACCTGCGCCGCCCGGCGCTCACGGCCGCCGCCTTCGTCCCCGACCCGCTGGGACCGCCCGGGGCCCGCAGGTACCGCACCGGGGACCGCGCCCGCTGGACCTGCGACGGCGAGCTGGAGTTCCTCGGGCGGTTCGACGGGCAGCTCAAGGTGCGTGGCTTCCGGATCGAACCGGGCGAGGTGGAGGCCAGGCTGCTCGACCATCCGGGCGTCGGCCAGGCGTTCGTGACGGTCCACGCCGAGGAGCTGGTGGCGTACGTCACCGGAACGGCGACGGGGGAGGAGCTCGCCGCGCACCTGGCGCGGACCCTGCCCCGCCATCTCGTCCCGACCGCCTGGGTCACCCTCGACGCGCTGCCGCTCACCAGCCGCGGCAAGGTGGACCGCGCGGCGCTGCCCGCGCCGGTCCGGGCGTCGTCGGCCGGGCACGTGCCCCCGAGCACGGACGCGGAGCTGCTGGTGGCCGGCATCTGGGCGGAGCTGCTCGGCGTCTCCTCCGTCGGCGCGAACGACGACTTCTTCGCCCTCGGCGGGCACTCGCTGCTCGCGACGAGGATCGCCGCCAGGCTGCGCCGGGCGATCGGGGTGGAGGTCCCGGTCCGGACGATCTTCGAGCGGCGCACCGTGGCCGAGCTGGCGGTCGCGGTGGAGGACCTGCTGGTGGCCGAGCTGGAGGGCATGTCGGACGAGGAGGCCGAGCGTCTGCTGTCGTCCGCCGAGCCCTGACCCGCCCCCGCGACGTGAGAACGCCGCGCACCCCGGGGCGGGGTGCGCGGCGTCGTCGTGTCGCTCGCGACCAGGTCAGGCGGAGGCGCGGATCACCAGGTGGGTGTCGAGGATGACGACCGGCTGCTCCAGCGGCTCGCCGTTGATCCGTGCGATCAGCAGCTGGACCATCTGCCGGCCCATCGCCTCGGTCGGCTGGTGCACGCTCGTGAGCTGCGGATCGGTGTGCAGCGCCACCTTCGAATCCTCGAAGCCGATCACCGCGACGTCGTCGGGCACGGTCCGGCCATGCTCCTTCAGCACCCGCAGGGCGCCCGCCGCCATGGAATCCGAGGCGGTGAACACCGCGTCCAGGTCGGGATGACGGGCGAGCAGGTCACGCATGCCCGCCTCCCCGCTCTCCTCGGAGAAGTCGCCGTACGCGACCCGCTCGGTCATGCCGGTGGCCAGCAGCGCGTCGCGGTATCCGGCGAGACGGTCGACGCCCACGCCCATGTCCTGCGGACCGGCGATGGTGGCGATCTTCGTCCGGCCCTTGGAGAGCAGGTACTTGACCGCCTGCCGGGCGCCGGCCCGGTTGTCCATGTCGACGTAGCTGTACGGATTGAGCCCGACCGGGCGGCCACCGAGCACGGTCGGCACGCCCATCTCCTCCAGCCGTCCCGGCAACGGGTCGGCGCCGTGCACCGAGGTGAGCAGCACGCCGTCGACGTGCTGCCCGGTCAGATAGTGCTCAAGCCGGTCGTGCTCGGCCCGGTTCTGCGCCATCGTGAGGATGAGCTGAAGGCCGGTCTCCGACAGCGCGGAGCCGATGCCCCGGATCAGCCCGGCGAAGTACGGCTCGTCGAAGACCCGCTGCTCCGACTCCGACACCACCAGCGCGATGGTGTCGGTCCGATTGGTCACGAGGGTCCGCGCCGCCCGGTTGGGCACGTAGCCGAGCTCTTGAATCGCCAATAACACCGCGTCGCGGGCTCGGTCGCTCACCTTGGGCGAGCCGTTGATGACCCGCGAGACGGTGCCGCGGCCGACGCCGGCGCGCGCGGCGACCGCTTCCAGAGTCGGCCGGCCTCCGGAACGGCGGTCCCCGTTCATCTACACTGCCCCCTTATCGCGTCTGCGCCTATTGTGCCCGACCCAGCAGGCCGCCGTGTCTGATGGTGTCGGCATACCACAGTGCGCTCGATTTCATTGTCCTCGCCTGGGTCTCGTAGTCCACATAGATGAGACCGAAGCGCTTGCCGTACCCCCAGGCCCACTCGAAGTTGTCCAGCAGGGACCAGGCGAAGTAGCCCTGGAGGGGGATGCCCGCCTCGATGGCCGCGTGGCACCGCCGCAGGTGGGCCTCGATGTAGGCCACCCGCTCGGGGTCGTGCACGGTGCCGTCCTCGCCGACCACGTCGTCGTACGCCGCGCCGTTCTCCGAGATGTAGAGCGGGATGCGCGGGTACTCGTCGGCGATCCGCCGCAGCATCTCGTACAGGCCGCTGTCGTCGACCTCCCAGCCCATCGACGTGACCGGGCGGCCGCCGTTGACGAAGCCCACGTGCTCGCTGCCGATCCACGGCGACCCCGAGTCCGTCGGCGCGGCGGCCGCCGAGGCGGCGCCGCCGGGCGCGCCGGTCACGGTGAAGCGGCTGTAGTAGTTGACCATCAGCATGTCGATCGGGGCCGCGATCGTGGCCAGGTCGCCGTCGTGGATGAACTCCATGCCGGACAGGTGGCTCAGGTCGGCCAGCACGTCCTCCGGATAGGAGCCCTTGAGCAGCGCGTCCAGGAAGAAGCGGTTCTGCAGGCCGTCGATGCGGCGCGCGGCGTCCCGGTCGGCCTCGCTGTCCGTGGCCGGCGTGACCGGGTACACGTTGACGCACCCGCCGATCTGCGAGTCGGCGTTCTGCGCCCGCATCGCCCGTACGGCCAGGCCGTGCGCGAGGTTGAGGTGGTGCGCGGCGCGCAGCGCGGCGGCCGGCTCGCGCCGCCCGGGGGCGTGCTCGCCGGAGGCGTAGCCGAGGAACGCGGCGCACCAGGGCTCGTTGACCGTGCACCAGTTCCTGACCCGGTCGCCGAGCTCGGCGTGCACGGTCGCGGCGAAGTCGGCGAAGCGCTTCGACGTGTCGCGTGACGGCCACCCGCCGGCGTCCTCGAGCGCCTGGGGGAGATCCCAATGGTAGAGCGTCAGCCACGGGTCGATGCCGTAGCTGAGCAGCTCGTCGACGAGCCTCTTGTAGAAGTCGAGGCCCTTGCTGTTGTACGCACCGGAGCCGTCGGGCTGGATTCGCGGCCAGGAGACGGAGAACCGGTAGGCGGTGAGGCCGAGGTCCGCCATGAGCTTGACGTCCTCGCGGTACCGGTTGTAGTGGTCGATCGCGATCTCGGCGGTGTCGCCGCCCACGATCCGCCCCTCCTGGCCGCAGAAGGTGTCCCAGATGGAGCGGCCCCGCCCGTCGGCGGTGACCGCGCCCTCGATCTGGTACGCGGAGGTGGCGGCGCCCCAGACGAACCCGGTGGGGAACATCAGGACGGGGGCCTCTGCCTCGGGACGTGTGCCTTGCGTTGTCACGCCTTGACCGCACCTTCCATGAGTCCGCCGATGATCTGTCGGCCGAACGCGATGAAAACGATGATGAGCGGGAGAATCGACATCAGCGTGCCGCTGAAGATCAGCACGTAGTCGGTGCCGTACTTCGCGTTGAGCGAGTTGATGGCGACCTGGACCGTCGGGTTGTCCGGCGTCAGCACGATCAGCGGCCACATGAAGTCGTTCCAGATCAGCATGAACGTGTTGATGCCCAGCACCGCCATGCCCGGCCGTACGGCGGGCAGCACGACGTTCCACCAGATCCGCAGCGTGGACGCGCCGTCGACGCGGGCGGCCTCGACCAGCTCGTTCGGCACGGCCTGCTGGGTGTACTGCGTCATGAGGAAGACGCCGAAGCCGTTGAGCAGGTAGGGCAGGATCACCGCCTTGATCGAGCCGACCCACTCGAGGCTGACCATCAGGCGGTAGAGGGGCACGATGCCCATCTGCTGCAGCGGGACCATCATGGTCAGCAGGACCAGCAGCAGCAGGACCTTGCCGCCCCGGAACTTCAGCCGGGCGAACGCGAAGCCGGCGAACGTCGAGATGATCACCACGGACACGGTGACCGTGGCGGCGATGATCAGCGAGTTGGTGAGACCGGTCAGGTAGTGGGCGTCGGGGTTGGCCAGCACGCGCCGGACGTTCTCGCCGAGGTTGCCGCCCGGCAGGAACGGCGGCGGCATGTCGGTCGCCTCGACGTTGGTGCGCGAGGCGATGACGATCATGTAATAGAGCGGGAACGCCGAGATGACGATCGTGACCGCGAGGATGAGCTTCGTCAGCGGCGTGGCGTTCCAGAGGCCGGCGGCCCCTCCCGGCGACGCCTTGGCGCGGCGCCGCCGCGTGCCGGCAGGCGCGGAAAGTGTGGTCACTTGTTGCCCCCGATCCGGCGGATGAGCAGGAAGTTGATGGCCGATCCGATGAGGATGAGCAGGAACAGCAGCCAGGCGGCCGCCGAGGCGTAGCCGTAGTCGAACTCGCGGAAGCCCTGCTCGAAGATGAACATCGACACGGTCTGGAACTGGCTGGTGGTCCCGCCGTGGACGTTGCCGTTGTAGAACGTGGTCGGCTCGGCGAACAGCGTGAGGCCGCCGATGGTGGAGTTCAGCACCACGAAGATCATCGTGGGCCGGAGCATCGGGACCGTGATCTGCCAGAACTGGCGGCGCCGGGACGCGCCGTCGATCGAGGCCGCCTCGTAGAGGTCCTTGGGGATCGTCTGCATGCCGGCCAGGAAGATGATCGCGTTGTAGCCCGTCCAGCGCCAGTCGACCATGGTCGCGATGGCGAGCCAGGACGGGAGGCGCTCGGCCTTCCAGTCGATGGGGTCGATCCCGAACCAGCTCAGGATCCAGTTGACCACGCCCCAGTCGCGGCCGTACAGCTGGGTGAAGACGACCGCCACCGCGACGACCGAGGTGACGAGGGGGAGCAGGACGCCCAGCCGGACGAACAGCTGGCCCCGCATCCGCCTGTTCAGCGCGTTGGCCAGCAGCAGCGCCAGCAGCATCTGCGGCACCGTCGCGATGACGAACATCGCGAGGGTGTTGACGACCGCCCTCCAGAAGGCGGGGTCGTCGAGCATGGCGACGTAGTTGCCGAGGCCCGTCCACTCGACCGTGCCGGTCAGGTCGTAGTCGAAGAACGAGTAGTAGAGGGTGAAGCCGAGCGGGAATAGCCCGAAGGCCAGGAAGAGGATGTAGTAGGGGGAGACCAGGAGGTACGGCGCGGCCTTGAGATCCAGCCAGGTCAGAAAAGACCGGCCCGGTCCCGGCCTGACGTGCCTCCGGCTCGGCGGCATCGGTGCCCGGGTGCGTTGCCCGGCGTCGACGTGCAGGCTCATGGGTTACCTTTCGAGTGAAAGCAGGAGACCGGCCCGCCGGCGGGATGCCGCTGCGGCGGGCCGGTGCTCACCTGGCGGGCGGGGTCAGCCCGCGGCCTTCACGGCGTCGTCGACGAGCTTCTGCCAGCCCTGCGAGTACGGCACCGAGCCGTCGTCGATCGCGGAGACGACCGACTCGATCGCGTTCTTGACCTGCGCGTGCTTCACGCCGAGGAAGACCGGCTGGAGCGCGGAGGCGGACTTGGCGAAGATCTCACCGACGGGGGCGTTGTTGAAGTACTCGTTCGTCGCGCCCTGGACCGCCGGGTCCTGCTGGGCCTGGAGGTTGCTCGGCATGTTGCCGGCGTAGTTGAAGACGCTCACCTGGGCGTCCTTGCCGGTCAGGTAGTCGAGCACCATCGCGGCCTCCTTGGGGTGCTTGGACTGCTTGGGCACCGCCAGCCAGGAGCCGCCCCAGTTGCCGCCGCCGCCGGGCACCGCGGCGACGTCCCACTTGCCCTTGAACTCCGGTCCGGCGCCGCCGTCGCCGCTGACCACGCCGAGCATCCACGACGGGCAGCCGAGGGTGGCGAACGCCGACTTCTTCATGCCGGTGTTCCACTCGGGCGTGAAGTTGCGCAGCTTGGCCGTGAGGCCCTCCTGGCTGATCCGCTGCGCGAACTCGTAGGCCGTCTTGACCGCCGGGTTCTTGTCGACGATCAGGTTGTTGTCCTTGTCGAAGTAGGAGACGTTGCCGTTCTTGGCGGCCTCCTGCACCAGGACCACGTTGTAGAGCGTGTTGGTGCCGTCGACGAACTTGGTGTTCTTGATCTTGTCCTGGAACTTGTGACCCACCTTGATGAAGTCGTCCCAGGTCGGCCAGAGCTTGCTGACCTCGTCACGGTCGGAGGGCAGGCCGGCCTTCTCGAACAGGTCGCGGCGGTAGCACAGGCTCATGCCGCCGATGTCGGTGCCGAGGGCGAAGAGCTTGCCGTCGGCGGTGACGCCGTTCTCCCACTTCCAGGGGGCGAAGTCGTTCTTGCGGTTCTGCAGGCCGTACTCGCCGAGGTCGGCCCACCACTCGGGGTGCGCCTTGGCGAGGCCCATGCCGCCCTCGTCGATGCCGACGACGTCGCCGGCGCCGGCGCCGGACTGCAGCCACTGGATCATCTGCGGCCAGTAGACCTGTTCGAACTGGTCGGTCAGGTTGTCATATTTGATCTGGATGTCCTTGTGCTCGGCGTTCCACTTGTCGACGGCCTCCTTGTAGCCGAAGTTCTTCCCGCCGCCGAACGTCTGGAGCGTGATGGTGACGGGGCCGGCCGCCGCCGAGGACCCGCCGCCCGACGCGGAGCCGGTACTGTCGTCCGAGCAGGCGGTGGCGCCGAGAGCCAGCGCCGCCACCGCGGCGACCGCGAGCAGCTTGCCGCGGCGCGAGTGTCCAATCATTCCGGACCCCTCTCAGGTGGTATCCCGAATCGTCTTTGGGGAGGTGCATCCCAGGCCGGTCCCCGATCTCACGGCCCGCGATCAAAGGTTGTGCTCGGGGCTCCCGCCACGCGTCGAACGCGTTGGGAGCGCTCCCACGAAGGGTCCTCTATGAGTCGTGCGGGCGTCAATATGCCGAAACCTAACTGTTACTCCGAGGGCCATTGGAACCGTCTAATCGGACATATGGGGACATACAACGCCTGGGAGCGCTCCCATTGCCATATGGGCAGAAATGATTAGCGGACGCCCCGAACCTGCCGGGGCGTCCGCCTTCGGTCGCGCAGGTGTGCGGCGCGTCACCCTGTCCCGAGGGACGCGCCGCCGCCCAGCGAGATCCCCACGCCGGCGGCGTCCGCCACCCGGCAGACCGGTCCGGAGCAGGAGCGAAGCAGCGCCAGCCGGGCCGCGAGCGCGGCCGTCAGGCCCGGGTCGGCCGTCGCCGCGATGTTGTGCAGCTCCGCCGGGTCGTTCCACAGGTCGTAGAGCTGCCGCTCCCCGGTCTCGTACTCCACGTACGCGTACCGCTCGGTGCGCACCATCGCGTACGAGGGCGGCGAGTTGGGCGAGTAGGAGGGGTGGTAGAACTCGGCGAGCACGGCGTCGCGCCAGGGGACGTCGCGCCCGTGCAAGAGTGGGACGAGCGAGCGGCCCTCGGCCGTGGGCGGGACCGCGGCCCCGCCCAGTTCGGCGAACGTGGGCGCCAGGTCGACCGTCGAGGCGAGCGCGTCGATCACGCCGCCGGCCGGCACCCCCGGCCCGCGTACCACCATCGGCACCCGGATGTCCTCCTCGAAGGGCGTCGTCTTGCCCGGCCGCAGCCGGTGCTGGCCGAGGTGGAAGCCGTTGTCGGAGGTGAAGAAAATATAGGTGTCGTCTAGACGGCCCGCCCGGCGCAGCGCCTCGACCAAGGCGCCCACCATGTCGTCCACGCCGAGCATCGCGCGCAGCCGGTCCCGGTGGACGCGGTCGATCCTGCGTATGTCGGCGGCCGACAGCGGCTTGCGCGCGGCGAGCCAGCGGGGCTCGGCGGACAGGTCGGCCTGGTCGAACGACGCGGTCCGCGGTGCCCGCTCGCCGGCGAAGGCGGCCTCGTGGCGGGGCGCGTAATGCGCGGGCAGGTGCGGCGCGACCGGGGCGAGGTAGAGGAAGAACGGGGCGTCCCCCGAGGTCGCGAACGCCGCGGCCTTGGCGCTCAGCACGTCCTCCAGGTAGTCCTCGGGCGCGTCGCCGTACTGCCGGACCACGCCGTTCTCGTTGAGCTTGTAGCCGTACTCCTGGTAGAGGCGGGTGACCGGGACGTCCCACTCGTCCCACCCGGGCGGCACGTACGTGCGCGGCGCCCCCTCCGGATAGTTGTTGAGATACTTGCCCATCAGCGCCGTGCGATAGCCCGCGTCGTGCATCCACGTCCCGAGGGTCGAGGCCTCGAGTGGCCGGAACTTCGGGAATCCCCCGGTCGGCGACCGGTTGCTCCACACGTGGTGGCTGTGCATGTACTGCGAGCGGAGGATGGAGGAGCGCGAGGGGCAGCACCAGGGATTGGTGACGAAGAAGCGGGACAGCGTGGTGCCCTGGCGCACCAGCAGGTTGTGGATGTTGGGGAACCGGCTCAGATCCGCCGCGTCCAGGTCGTCGGTGAGGATCAGCACGATGTTGGGCCGATGGTCCGCGGGTGCGGGGACGGGCCCGACCCGTGCCGCGCCGGTGAGGGCGGCGCAGAGCACGAGTGCGGCGAGCCCGGCCCAAAGTTTTCTCGATCGTCGTAGTGGTTGGGGCACGGCAGCAATAATTCCACGCCCTCACCAGCGGAAACGTACGGGGTGTGATCAACTGATCGCGCCGCGTCCGTTACGCGGTGAACTGCGCCGGAAGGCGCCCGCCGTCAGCCGAAGGTGGCGGGGTCGGGGCCGAGACGGCGCCCCTCGTCGAGGCCGTTGATCGTCGCCATGTCCTCGGGGCTCAGCTCGAAGTCGAAGACCTCGATGTTCTCCTTGATGCGCGACGGCGTCACCGACTTCGGGATCACCACGTTGCCGAGCTGGATGTGCCAGCGCAGCACCACCTGCGCGGCCGTCTTGCCGTACTTCGCGCCGATCTCGGCGAGCACCGGCAGGTCGAGCAGGCCCT
>JADGHC010000417.1 GCA_019689655.1 Microbispora sp. | reverse complement strand
GTCGGCCAGCGTCACCGGCAGTGCGGGATGCAGCATCCGCCAGCGGGCAATCGCCAGGTCGACATAGGCAGGAGCAAGCTCGATGGCGCGGACGCGCCGGCCCGTCCGCTGGCCCGCCAGGATCGTCGTGCCCGAGCCGGCGAAGGGCTCGAACACCGCCTCGCCCTCGTCCGTGTAGGCGCGCATCAGGAACTCGGGCAGGGCGACGGGGAACACTGCCGGATGCTCGGTCTCGATCCCCCGCCCCTTGTGGCGGGTGATGCGCAGCACGGCATCCGGGATGCGCATCTCCTGCACCGGCAGGCCGATGTGGGTGTAGGCCTTCACCTCGCCGTCGGCGGCGCGCAGGCCGCTGCCCTTGTTCGGCGTGCCGGCCCATTTGCAGGGGACGATCTTGTTCGGTGCCCGCGCCTCGCGGTTGAAGTGGAACACCAGCTCGAAGGCCGGCGCGAGGCGGCCGTTCCAGTCCCCCGGCAGCCCGGGGCCCTGATCCCAGACATAGAGGCCGAACCGCCGCCAACCCTGGGCGCGCATCCACTTCAGCCAGGACTGCCAATAGGGCTGCCATTCCCCCTCGCGGTGGATCAGACCGAGGTTCACCAGCACCTGGCCGTCGTCCCGCAGGGCCAGTGGCAGATGCTGGAACACGCCCCGCATCAGCGCATCCCAGTCGGAGACGCCGCCGGTGGTGTAGGCGCGCTGGTTGCCGTAGGGCGGCGAGGTGAAGAGCAGCGCCGCGCGATCCTCACCCATCACGCGGGCGACCGAGGCCGCATCGGTGCTGTCGCCGCAGAGCAGCCGGTGCGCGCCGAGCCGCCAGAGGTCGCCCGGGCGGGTGACGGCCTGGCGCGGCGGGTCCGGTTCGGCGTCGGCCGGGTCCTCGGCCGGCTCGGCGCCATCGGCGTTGGGCTGGCTGCCAGGAGCCGGCTCGCCCCCGCTGGCAACCGCCGGGCTGGCAACCGCTGCGTTGCCAGGATCGGTTGCCACCGGCTCCAGCCCGGCGAGCAGCCGCTCGATCTCCGCACCGTCGAAGCCGGTGAGCGCCAGGTCGACGCCGCCCATCTCCTGCAGCTTCGCGACCTCGGCCGCGAGCAGCGCCTCGTCCCAGCCGGCGTTCAGCGCGATGCGGTTGTCGGCCAGGCGATAGGCGGCCTTCTGCGCCGCGGTGAGGCCGGCGCGGACGATCGTCGGGACCGTGGCGAGGCCGAGGGACTGCGCGGCCAGCAGCCGGCCGTGGCCGGCGATGATCTCGCCGCGCTCGTCCACCAGCACCGGCGCGACGAAGCCGAACTCGAGGATGCTGGCCGCGATCTGCGCCACCTGCTCGGGCGAATGCGTGCGCGCGTTGCCGGCGTAGGGCAGCAGCGCGGCGACCGCGCGCGCCTCGACGGCGCTCGCAGCCCAGGGGGCCTGGGGCATCGGGACCTGCGTGAGGGTGGAACGGAGGGCGCCGCGGCTGGCAACCCGGCGACGCTGGCAACCTGGAAAGCGGGGCTGACGCTAGGAACCTCGCGCGCTTCCGCCCCCCGCATACGCCAGGCCCAGGAAGGACCCTGCGGCTCGCGAGCCACGGTCGCCATCGCCCCGTGGAGTGGCTGTTCAGCCGTGGCGCGCGCGCAATTCAACGAGTGTCCGAAGAGTAGCCCACGCGAGTTTCAGTGGGCAACGCGACATTCTTTCGCTGCGGTTCCTTCTTCTACGTGCGCGCAGATCAGAAGCGTTGCAGCGCCTTCGGCTTCGTCGACCATGGGCACTGCCAGAGCACACCCGGTGCAGACGACGCGACAGCCTCCATCCAGGTCGTCCACCACAACAGCGAATATCGAGCGCGTTCCCACATCGACGCATGGTTCCAGCCCCCTCGGAGAACGATGCCGATGCAGCCGGTGTCAGTGAAGGCAGCACGCTCGTGCTGTCGTGTGCGCATCGATTTGTCGCTGGTGATTAAGGCAGCACGCCTGTGCGTGCCATCGGCAACCTGCTGGATCAGCGGCACGTCAAACGTCCCACGCGCCACGAGGTCGTGGGCGTGAACGACTTCAAGCGGCTCTGTCGAGCCAGCCATCTCGGCTTCTGCGATGAGCTTGACCGCGTGAGCGACTACACGCGGTGTGTTTTCGTCGAACGCAATCCTCACGCGGCCATCGGCAATGGAGCATCAGCACCCAGGGTGAAGCGCACGGCCTGCTGCACGCCGGCCGCATCGGTCCCGTAGAAGGCGGCGACCTTCGCCGCGTTGCCCTTCTCTGCGCGCCAGGCATCGAAGAGCGCCTCGGCGGGTGCTCCACTCGTTGCCTCAACAGGCCTACCGAAAGCGCGCCGTGGATCCACAACGATTCGGTCAAAGCGGCTATCTGGTGTCCAGCGTCGCGGCGTATCCTCCTCGTACTCTACGCTCGCGACAAAGCTGTCGACCACGACATCGTAGATGGCGAAGTTGTCGCCGACGAGATCATAGAGTGCACGATCTCCCGTGGCCTGCTGCGCCTCTGCGAAGATCCGCTTGCCGTCCGTGTGGATGCGCCGCACCGCAAACGGATGGTCGGTGTTCAGCACCCGCCTCGCCGTCTCGGCAGCGGTACGAATTGCCTTCCAGCTGGGGGCGCGTCCCTGGGCCTCGGCTGCGCGCACGAGCCGGCCGAGGAACGCGACTTCAAGAAGATCGAGAAAGCCCAGCGCCAACTCACCAGCACGCAGTTCATGCTGACGACGGAGTACAGGCCCGGCAGGCGCCTTGCCCTTTCGCTGGGCATACCCCAGCAGCCAGCCACGGATCTGGCGCGGCGGCACCCCCGTCAACCGGGCCGCATCCTGCACACTGTAGATTCCAAGCGATGCGGGGATGGCGTTCACACAGTCCTCCTTCCTACCCCCTGACTACCATGCATCCGCTGAAACGTGAATCGATGGCTTCGGGTCCCAGAGGCGCCTCAAATTCGGTGCGGGATCAGACCATAGTGGGCCGCCAGAACGGCCAGTGCAGCGACCAGCATCCCCTGGGCTTGGCTCGCTGGCACGGACCTTCCGCCCCACCCCCGTCGCATGGCCCACTCGCGGACCGAGTACTCGAGGCCGACGACGTGCCAGACGCAGCTACCTGCCGCCCCGCCCTGGCCGCCCAGCACGTCCAGTGCAGCGGCGACTTGGCGACGGGCCTGGACCTGCCGCTCGGTCATCGTTTCGCCCGTCGCGGCCGAAAGGCGGACCAGGGCCGCACCCCGCAGCCCATCCAGCGCAGCCGCACGGAACTGCCGCCGGAATACCGCGCCCGCATCGTGCATTTCCTGGGTGATGGTGCCGTTGGCGAGCATCAGGCCCAGCGTGTCGATGGCACGGCGGTGCAGGACCGGCGTGCCGGTCTCCGGATCGGCCTCGCGCACGGGTTCGGTGAAGTCGCCATGCTGCAGCCGCCACCTGCTCGGCGTGCCGAGGCTCTCCTGCTGGACGCGGGGCTTCTTCCTGCGCTTAGCGGCCATGGCGCGTGCCTCCGTTGCGCGGCCCCCAGCGCCGCATCGCTTCGTTGGTGAGGGCCTGGCGGAGCCGGGGATCGGTGATGTCCTCGAGGCGGAGGGCGACGACGCCCTGCTCGCGCCAGACGCGCCGGCGCATGGCCTCGAGGTCGGCGGCGTTGGCGGGGCTCGGCTCGCGGCCAAGCGGACAGCGCGGGAGCGCCGGCGCGCCGGGCAGCCTCACTGGGCACCGCCCCGGGCGTCGATCGCCCACAGCAGCAGGGCCAGCGCGTCCGCCTCGTTGTCATCGTGCGGGGCGAAGCCGCGGGCCCGCATGGCGGCGATCACCGCCTCCTTCGGCGCATTGCCCTTGCCGGTGGCGAAGCGCTTGATCGTGCCGACCGGAACGCCCTGGTAGGGGACGCCGGCGCCTTCGCACCAGGCGGTCAGATGCGCGAGGAAACCCCCATAGACATGGGCGGCGGTGGTGCCGGCGTGGCGCCGCACCTCCTCGAAGACGACGCTGCCGAGCGGGCCGGCGGAGGCGGCCATGTCGTCGAGCCACCGGCAGAAGCGCAGCCAGCCCATGCCACCGCCCTCGAAGCGGCCGGGCCGGAAGGCGGCGGTGCCGGAGGTGATGCTGCCGTCGGGCAGCCGCACCGCCCAGCCGAGGGTGCTGCCGAGGTCGAGGGCGAGCAGGGTTCGGGTCGGCCTGCTGCCGCCCGTGACGCAAATGACGTTGGCTCCGGAAATCCCCGTCACGTGCGCGCGCACGCGCGCGCGTGGAGCATCAATGGGTGAGTGACGCGTCAATCCGTCACAACCGGTCATCCCTGCCCGGGACGGTGGTGCCATGGGTCAGAACTCCATGCTGTTGGAGGACGGGACGCCCGCGATGGGTTCGCGGAGACGGAGCCCGATGAAGGAGCGGAGCGTGCTGGTGCGATGGGGTGCGAAGCCGCGCGCGATGAGCGTCTGCGAGAAGCGCTTGATCGAGCCGACGAACTCGCCGCTGGCCTCGGCCCACGCCTTCCATGACGCGTAGAGCGCTGCGGTCGCCTCGCAATGCTGGCTGCCACGCTCGCAGCACTCCTCGATCCAGCGCCCGAAGGCGTCCTCGGCCTCGAAGTACTCGTCGGTGGCCGCCAGGACGGTCGCCGGGGGGCGGAGGCCGACCCGCTGCCACTCAAGACAGCCCTGCAGCGCCCAGGCGAGGATGCCGTCGCGCTCGGCCAGCAGCCGCTCCGGCAGCCGCTTGTCGCGCCGGGCGGGAGGGATCGTGATCGTGAACGGCACCATGTGCAGCCGCCGCCGCATCGCCTCGTCGACGTTGCGGATGGAGGGCTTGTGGTTGCCCGCGACCAGCAGCTTGAACTGCGGGGTGAACTCGAAGAAGTCCTGTCGCATGAAGCGCGCGGTGATGCGGTCGCCGCCGGTGAGTGCCTTCAGCTTGCTCTCGGCCCACCGGCTGCCCTGCTCGGTCTCGATCGAGGTGACGATGCGGGCGCCGCGCAGCCCGGCCATGTCGGTCGGGTGGCGATCGCCGGTGGTCGCCATGAACATGTCCATCGGCGCGACCGTGGCGTAATCGCCGAGCAGGGCCGTCAGCGTGTTGGCGAAGACCGACTTGCCGTTCGCGCCGGTGCCGTAGAGGAAGAACAGCGCGTGCTCGGTGGTGACGCCGGTGAGCGCGTAGCCGACCACCCTCCGGAGATAGGCCTGCAGCTCGGCGTCGCCGCCCGTCACCTGAGCGAGGAAGGCGAGCCAGGCCGGGCAGTCGCCGCCCGGCGCGGCGGCGGTGATCCTGGTCATGCCGAGGGCGCGGTCGTGCGGGGCGAGCGCGCCACTGCGCAAATCCACGACGCCCGTCGGGGTGTTGAGCAGCCAGGGGTCGCAGTCCCAGACCTCGGGGGTGGTGGCGTGGCGGCGATCGGCGCGCGCCAGGCGCTCGACGGCGGCGACCGTCGAGGCCTGTGAGAGCTTCGTGCGGACCTTGGCGTTGTTGGCGCGGTTGGCCGCGGCGCGGCAGACGTGGCGGGCGAGGTCGAAGGCGCGCAGCGTGCCCTCGCGCTCCCAGCGCGTTCCGGTCCAGG
>JADGHC010000416.1 GCA_019689655.1 Microbispora sp. | reverse complement strand
CGTCGGCAAGTACGCCGACCTGGTCGTGCTCGACGACGACCTGCACATCGCCGGCGTGATGAAACGCGGCGCCTGGGTCCGCCATCCCTGACCGGCGCCACGGCAACCCGGGGCCGCCCCGACACGCCGGCCGCCGCGTTCATCGCGACGCTGGAAAGCACGGCGTGCCTGGTGCCCGCCCACACACGCGCCCCTCGCCGAAGCCCTCGGGGCGACCGCCGGCCGAGTCAGCCGGTGCGGCGGGAGCGGGTCAGGGCCAGCGTGCCGACGACCATGGCGGCCGGCCCCACCACGAGGGCGAAGTAGCCCCCGACTATTCCGTAGCCGGTGCCGGGGCCACCCTCGGCGGCGGCCACGACCAGCCCGCCGATGACCGTGCCGACCAGCCCTGCCGCCAGGGCCCCGAATGCCCCGACCCTCGCATTGCCGATGCGGACACGGCCGGCGGAGCGCAGAGCCAGCCCGCCGACGGCCACGCCGGCCAGCCCCAGCGCTATGGCCGTCATGGCCCACAGACGTCCCGGGGTCAGGCTGTAGGCGCCCACGCCGGCCGGCTGGGCCAGGACAGACGCCGCCGACGGCATAACCTGCCCGGCATATCCGAGCATGACGGCAAGCGGGTGACGGATGGCCATGAGGTGCCCTTCCTTCTCGTACGACGGGACGTCACCCGAGCATGTCCGGCGGACCCGCCGCCGGTCGTCGGCCGCCGGAGGGCAGTCCGCGCTGCCGCCGACACCGCATCCGGCTGCCGCGGGCAGCGCAGGAGAGGTGGAAATACCGCGGACGCGGTAGCCGGACGATCGTCCGCGCGAAGGACGCCCTCCGCCCCCGCGTCCGGCTAAAGTGCGCGCATGAGGACGGTCCGGTCTGACGTCATGGACTGGTCGATCGCGGTCTGCGTGGCGGCGGCGCTGCTGGTCACCGGACTGTCCGCGCAGCATCAGGCGACCGGTCTCGATCTGCTCGGCTACCCGCTGCTGGTGGCAGGCGGCCTGGCACTGGCCGCGGGCCGCAGGGCCCCGGTTCCCGTCCTGATCGTCACCGGGCTGTGCGCGGTGGGCTACCAGGCGGCCGGTTTCGACGTGCCCGCCGTCGCGTACCTGTTCGCGGTTTACGCCGCGATGCGGGCGGGACACCGCGTCGTCACGGTGGTGGCGAGTGTGGCGATGCTGGCCGCGCTGCCCCTCGCGGCTCTGGCCTCGGGGCTGCATGACACGGGGGCGGCGCTCGCGCAGGCCCGCGGCGCCCTCGAACTGGCCTGGCTGATCGCGGCCGGCTCGGCGGGTGAGGCGCTGCGGCAGGCCGAGCGCCGAGCGGAGGAGGCCGAGCGCACTCGCGAGGAGGTCGCGCGGCGCCGCGCCGACGAGGAACGTCTGCATATCGCGCGGGAGCTGCACGACTCGCTGACCCACCACATCTCGATCATCAAAGTGCAGGCCGAGGTCGCCGTGCACGTGGCACGCAAACGGGGTGAACAGGTGCCGGAGGCCCTGTTGGCGATCCGGGAGGCGGGCCGTGAAGCGGCTCGCGAACTGCGTGCGACGCTGGAGGCCCTGCGCGACGACGGCGAGAACCCGGCGTGCGGGCTCGACCACGTGCCGGAGCTGGTGCGACGGGCCCGGACGACCGGTCTGGACACGACGCTGACGATCGAAGGGGACCGACAAGACGTCCCGGCCGCGGTGAGCCGGACCGCGTACCGGATCGTCCAGGAGTCACTCACGAACGTCGCACGGCACGCCTCCGCCACCACCGCGAAGGTCCAGATCGGCTACCGCCCGGGTGCTCTGGTCGTAACGGTCGACGACGACGGAAAGGCGACGCCCGGCACCATGCCCGTGCCGGGCGTCGGACTGCTCGGGATGCGCGAACGCGTCACCGCCCTCGGCGGTCGCCTGCGCGCGGAGCCGCGCAGCGAGGGCGGCTTCACCGTCCACGCCGAACTCCCGCTGGACCGGACGCCATGATCCGGGTCGTGCTGGTCGACGACCAGCCCCTCCTCCGCGGCGGGTTCCGCGCGCTTCTCGACCTCGAAGACGACATCGAGGTGGTCGCCGAAGCCGGCGACGGGATGGAGGGCCTGGCCCTGATCAGGGAACACCTGCCCGACATCGCGCTCATCGACATCCAGATGCCGGTCGTCGACGGTATCGAGATGACCCGGCGCATCGCCGCGGACCCGGCCCTGGCCGGGGTGCACATCGTCATCCTGACCAACTACGGCCTGGACGAGTACGTCTTCAACGCGCTGCGCGCCGGCGCCGCCGGCTTCCTCGTCAAGGACATCCTGCCGGACGACTTCCTGCACGCCGTGCGCGTCGCCGCGCGCGGCGCCGCCCTGCTCGCGCCGTCGATCACCCGCAGGCTGATCGACCGGTACATCGCCCAGCCGTTCCACACGGACCCCGAGGTACGGCTGGCGGAGCTGACCAACCGCGAACGCGAGGCCGTCGTCCTGGTCGCGCAAGGTTTGTCCAACGACCAGATCTCCGCACACATGAGGATCAGCCCGATGACCGCCAAAACCCACATCAACCGGGCCATGGCCAAGCTGCACGCCCGTGACCGCGCGCAGCTCGTGGTCTTCGCCTACGAGTCCGGCCTGGTGACCCCGCGCCGCCGCTGACGCGGCACCGGACGCCGTGAATACGGCCGGCACGATCCGGAGGCGGAGGCCGGGCCCGGCGGCCCGGCCCTTCCGGTGGTCATGCTCGTACCGATCCGCTACGCGATGGACCGCCCGGGTGACGGATCAGCGCTGCGGCGGGGCGACGACCACCTCGACGCGCTGGAACTCCTTGAGGTCGGAGTAACCCGCGGTGGCCATCGTGCGGCGCAGCGCGCCGAGCAGGTTCATCGAGCCGTCGGCCAGCGACGACGGGCCGTGCAGGATCTCCTTGAGCGTGCCGATCGTGCCGAACCTGACCCGCTTGCCACGCGGCAGCTCGGGGTGGTGGGCCTCCGACCCCCAGTGGAACCCGCGGCCGGGGGCCTCGACGGCCCGCGCGAGCGGCGAGCCCACCATGACGGCGTCGGCGCCGCAGGCGATCGCCTTGGCGATGTCGCCGGAGCCGCCCATGCCGCCGTCGGCGATGACGTGGACGTACCGGCCGCCCGACTCGTCCATGTAGTCGCGGCGGGCCGCGGCCACGTCGGAGATCGCGGTCGCCATCGGCACGACCACGCCCAGCACGTTGCGGGTGGTGTGCGAGGCGCCGCCGCCGAAGCCGACCAGCACGCCGGCCGCGCCGGTGCGCATGAGGTGCAGCGCCGCCGTGTACGTCGCGCAGCCGCCCACGATCACCGGGACGTCGAGCTCGTAGATGAACTGCTTGAGGTTGAGCGGCTCGGCCCGGCCCGACACGTGCTCGGCGGAGACCGTAGTGCCGCGGATCACGAAGATGTCCACGCCCGCGTCGATCACCGCCTTGTGGTGCTGCACGGTGCGCTGCGGCGACAGCCGTACGGCGGTCGTGACGCCGCCGGCGCGGATCTCCTCGATGCGCCGGCCGATCAGCTCGTCCTGGATGGGCGCGGTGTAGATCTCCTGCAGCCGCCGGGTCGCCGCGGCGTCGTCGAGGCTGGCGACCTCCTCCAGCAGCGGCGTCGGGTCCTCGTAGCGGGTCCACAGCCCTTCGAGGTCGAGCACGGCGAGGCCGCCCAGACGCCCGATCTCGATGGCCGTCTGCGGCGACACGACGCTGTCCATCGGGCTCGCCACGAGCGGAGAGTCGAACCGGTAGGCGTCGATCTGCCAGGAGATCGACACCTCCTCCGGGTCGCGGGTGCGCCGGGAGGGCACGATGCCGATCTCGTCCAGCGCGTAGGCACGCCGCCCGCTCTTGCCGCGCCCGATCTCCACCTGTGTCATATCGCCTGTTCTTTCCGTCTCTTCCGGCTCTTCCGGTACGAGCTATCGCCTGTGGTAGTTCGGAGCCTCGACCGTCATCTGGATGTCATGCGGGTGGCTCTCCTTGAGCCCGGCCGCCGTGATCGGCATGAGCTGCGCCTTCTCGTGCAGTTCCTGGATCGTCCGGCAACCGGTGTACCACATGCCCTGCCGCAGGCCGCCGACGAGCTGGTGGGCCACCGCCGCGACCGGGCCGCGGTAGGGCACCTGGCCCTCGATGCCCTCGGGGATGTACTTGTCCTCACCGGACACCTCGGCCTGCGCGTACCTGTCCTTGCTGAACGACGCGCCGCCGCGCTCGCGGTTGCGCACCGCGCCCAGCGAGCCCATGCCCCGGTACGACTTGAACTGCTTGCCGTTGATGAAGATCAGCTCACCGGGCGACTCCTCGCAGCCGGCCAGCAGCGAGCCCAGCATGACCGTGTCGGCCCCGGCGGCCAGCGCCTTGGCGATGTCGCCCGAATACTGCAGCCCGCCGTCGCCGATGACCGGGACGCCCGCCGGGCCGCAGGCCAGCGCGGCCTCGTAGATGGCGGTGAGCTGCGGGGCGCCCACGCCGGCGACGACGCGGGTGGTGCAGATCGAGCCGGGCCCCACGCCCACCTTGACCGCGTCGGCGCCCGCCTCGACCAGCGCCTGGGCGCCCGCCCGGGTGGCGACGTTGCCGCCGATGACGTCCACCCGGCCGTTGGCCTTGATCTTGGCGACCATGTCGCACACGCCGCGCGAGTGCCCGTGCGCGGTGTCGACGACGATGACGTCGACGCCCGCCTCGATGAGCGTCATGGCGCGCTCCTCGGCGTCGCCCGCGACACCCACCGCCGCGCCGACCATCAGACGGCCGTCGGCGTCCTTGGTCGCCAACGGGTACTGCTCGCTCTTGGTGAAGTCCTTGACCGTGATGAGGCCGCGCAGGCGACCGGCCTCGTCCACGAGCGGGAGCTTTTCGACCTTGTTCTGCCGCAGCAGCCGGAACGCCTCGTCGCGGTCCACCCCCACCGGCGCCGTCACCAGCGGCATCGGGGTCATCACGTCGCGTACGGCCCTGCTCTGGTCGCTCTCGAACCGCATGTCACGGTTGGTGACGATGCCCACGAGCACGCCGTCCGCGTCGGTGACCGGGACCCCGGAGATCCGGTAGGTCGCGCACAGCCGCTCGACGTCGGCGAGAGTGTCGTCGGGAGAGCAGGTGACGGGGTTGGTCACCATCCCCGCCTCCGACCGCTTCACCAAATCGACCTGCTGCGCCTGCTCTTCGATGGAGAGGTTGCGGTGCAGGATGCCGATGCCGCCCTGCCGGGCCATGGCGACCGCCATGCGCGCCTCGGTGACGGTGTCCATGGCCGCCGACACCAGGGGGATGCGCAGCGTGATGGTCCTGGACAGCCGGGTCGTCGTGTCGGCCTCCCCCGGCTGAAGATCGGAGTACGCGGGGACGAGCAGCACGTCGTCGAACGTGAGTCCCTGTTCGGTGAACTTGGCCATCTGCTGCACCCCTCCTGCGCTGCGGATCCTCGCGCGTGGGTCCCCTCGCCAGACCCGAGGTCAGTCTAGTGGCCGCCCCAAACCACATCCGGCGGGGCTGTCAAGAGGGATGGCACAAAAAGTGGGGGGACCGGATTCCGGGGGCCCCCCAAACCCCCGTA
>JADGHC010000415.1 GCA_019689655.1 Microbispora sp. | reverse complement strand
GTGATCCGGAGCATGGGGGACCGGTGAGGCGGGCCATCCGGCGCTCCGCCCTCGCCGCCTTGCTGACCGGCGGGGTGGTGGGCGTCGCCACGTGGGTCGTGTTCTTCTCGCCCGTCCTCGGCGTGCGGGAGGTCGAGATCATCGGCAACACCCGGATACCCGCCGAGCAGGTGCGGCAGGCCGCGGGGGTGAGTACGGGCACCCCGCTCGCCACCGTGGACCTCGCCGAGGTCGTACGGCGCGTGCGGGCGATACGCGCGGTCGAGTCGGCGACGGCCGACCGCGGCTGGCCCGGGACGCTGCGCATCGAGGTGGTCGAGCGCGTCCCCGCCGCCGCCGTGCCCATGGGCGCGACCACCGCGGTGATCGACCGGTACGGTGTCGTCCTCCAGCAGGTGGCCGTGGCTCCGCCCCGGCTGCCGGTGCTGCGCGTCCAGCACGCCGCCGCGGACGACCCCGCCACCAGGGCCGGGCTCACCGTGCTGCGGGCGCTGCCGGACGGCGTCCTGGAGCGCCTGCGGGAGCTGCGCGTCCCCTCGCCGAGATCGATTACGCTCAAGCTCACGGACGGCCGTACGGTCGTGTGGGGAGACGCGGGGCGCTCGGCACAGAAGGGACGTGTCCTCCTCGCGGCGCTCGCCAAGCCGGGAACCAGCTACGATGTCAGCTCGCCGCAGGTGGTGACGGTCAGGTGAGAAATCTCACGGGCCGCGGACACCTGACCCGGGTCCGGCCCGGACCTGGGCATTGTGCGAATAGGACAGCGCGCGACACGCCGGGCGGCCTTGCGGCGCGGTTAGTTGACCCTGGGGGACGCGCAACCCTACTGTCCGTATCAATCCTCAGGTTGACATAACTCTAAATCTCAACTTGAGGGTGAGAGTTCAGAAGACAGCGGGCCCACTGCCCGCATGAAACGCAAACGAGCGGAAAGGCCCCTCGTCGTGGCAGCACCGCAGAACTACCTCGCGGTCATCAAGGTCGTCGGCATCGGCGGCGGCGGAGTGAACGCCGTCAACCGGATGATCGAGGAGGGACTCAAGGGCGTCGAATTCATCGCCATAAACACTGACGCCCAGGCGCTGCTTATGAGTGACGCCGACGTGAAACTCGACGTGGGGCGCGAGCTGACCCGGGGCCTCGGCGCGGGCGCCAACCCCGAGGTGGGCCGCAAGGCCGCCGAGGACCACCGGGAGGAGATCGAGGAGGTCCTCAAGGGCGCCGACATGGTCTTCGTGACCGCGGGCGAGGGCGGCGGCACCGGGACCGGCGGCGCGCCGGTCGTGGCCAGCATCGCCCGTTCCCTCGGCGCGCTCACGATCGGTGTCGTCACCCGGCCCTTCAGCTTCGAGGGCAAGCGCCGGGCCATGCAGGCCGAGGCCGGCATCGAGACGCTCCGTGAGGAGGTCGACACGCTGATCGTCATCCCGAACGACCGGCTGCTGTCGATCTCCGACCGCCAGGTGAGCGTGCTCGACGCGTTCAAGGCCGCGGACCAGGTGCTGCTGTCCGGTGTGCAGGGCATCACCGACCTCATCACCACGCCCGGTCTGATCAACCTGGACTTCGCCGACGTGAAGTCGGTCATGTCGGGCGCGGGCTCGGCCCTCATGGGCATCGGCCACGCCCGTGGCGACGACCGGTCGGTCGCCGCCGCCGAGATGGCGGTCTCCAGCCCGCTGCTGGAAGCGAGCATCGACGGCGCCCACGGCGTGCTGCTGTCCATCGCGGGCGGCTCCGACCTGGGCCTGTTCGAGATCAACGAGGCCGCCCAGCTCGTCAGCAACGCCGCGGCGCCCGACGCCAACATCATCTTCGGCACGGTCATCGACGACGCGCTCGGCGACGAGGTGCGGGTGACGGTCATCGCGGCCGGGTTCGACGAGCCCGCGCCGGCCAAGCCGGTGGCCGCGCCGCTGTCGCGGCCCCAGCAGACGGCCCGTCCCGCCCCGGCCACGCCGGCGCCCACGACCCGTCCCGCGCCTGTCCCGGCCAAGCCGGAGCCGCGCCCGGAGCCGGCGCAGCCGCCCGTACGGCCGGTGAGCGCGCAGCCCGCGCCCGCCGACCCGGCTCCCGCGCAGCCGGCCTCCGCGCCGCCGGTCACCCAGCTTCCGGTCGGCACGGCGCCGTCCCAGCCCGCGAGCCAGCCCGCCCAGCAGCCGGCGTCGCAGGCCGCGTCCGCGCCGGAGGCCGAGGCGGCCCCGCCGTTCCCGCGCGACGCGCAGGACGGCGGCGGGCGCGACCAGGGCGCCACCGGGCCGCTGTCGATCCCGCGTCCCACGCCCGAGCCGCCGACCCCGATCACCTCCAGGGCCACGCAGCCGGGTCCCCGGCGCCCGGTGGTGTTCGAGGAGCAGGAAGAGGAGCTCGACGTGCCGGACTTCCTCAAGTGACGTACGGCGTCCGTACGGCCGGGGGCGCGGCCCGTGGCTGACCGTCGCGCGGAGCTGGCCGCGGCCCTGGCCGAGGTGGAGCGGCGCATCGAAGACGCCTGCCGGGCCGCGGGCCGGTCGCGCTCGGAGATCACCCTCATCGCCGTGACGAAGACCTACCCGGCTTCCGACGTGCGGCTGCTCGCGGAGCTGGGCGTGTCGCACATCGGCGAAAACCGCGACCAGGAGGCGGCGGCCAAGGCGGCCGAGTGCGCCGACCTCGGTCTCACCTGGCACTTCATCGGCCAGTTACAGACCAACAAGGTCCGCTCGGTCGTCTCGTACGCCCACATGGTCCACTCGGTGGACCGTCCCCGCCTGGTGGAGGCGCTCAGCCGCGAGGCCGTCCGGGCGGAGCGCGAGGTGGACTGCCTGATCCAGGTCGCCCTCGACGCCGTGCCGGGCGGGAGCGGGCGGGGCGGCGCCGCGCCGGAGGAGGTCCCGGCTCTCGCCGGGCTCGTCGCGAAGGCGGAGGGGCTGCGCCTGCGGGGGGTCATGGCGGTCGCCCCGCTGGGGGAGGACCCCGCCGCCGCGTTCGCCCGGCTGCGGGCCGTCGCCGAGCGGGTCCGGGAGGAACACCCATCCGCCGGTGTGATATCTGCCGGGATGAGTGGAGACATCCCCCAGGCCGTGGCGAACGGCGCGACACACCTACGAGTTGGTACGGCGTTGCTCGGCCGCAGAAAGCCCTTCGTCAGGTAATGTCCCCCAAGTGGACCATGGTGTCCGCGCTCAGGTAGAGGTCGATCAGCGGTGAGCTCCAAGGGGGGTATTGCTACCGCCCTGGCCTTCCAAAGGGACCTTGAAGGCACCAGTAACGCGGAGGACGACGAGCGATGGCCGGCGCGATGCGCAAGATGGCGGTCTACCTCGGTCTCGTGGAGGACGACCGCTACGAAGACAGGTACGCGGCGGAGTACGGCACCGACGAGGAGTACGGCGACGAGGAGTACGAGTCGCCGCGGCGCGGCTTCGCCGGGCCCTCGGGCGCGCACGCGGGGCCCCTGGAGCGTGAGGAGGAGGCCGAGACGGCCGTCCCCGCTCCGCGTCCCCCCACGACCGTGCTGGAGCGCCGTGCGACCGATCTGGCGCGCATCACCACCCTGCACCCCCGCACGTACAACGAGGCGCGGACGATCGGCGAGCACTTCCGTGAGGGCACGCCGGTCATCATGAATCTGACTGAAATGGTTGACAGTGACGCCAAGCGTCTTGTCGATTTCGCGGCAGGTCTCGTCTTTGGCCTACACGGCACCATCGAACGTGTTACCAACAAGGTGTTCCTGTTGTCCCCCGCCAACGTTGAGGTGACCGCCGAGGACAAGGCCAGAATCGCGGAACGCGGCTTCTTCAACCAGAGCTAGAGTTCCATACATGTACAGTGACCGGCTGAACGGTGCCCGTGCGGCCCGAGGAAGGCTGGACCGAGGGGAGGCGGGGCTCGACCGTGGGGATCATTAGCGAGATCTTGGTCATCGCCCTGACCCTCTTCCTGGTTCTGCTGATCGGCAGAATGATCATAGATACGGTGCAGGCATTCGCCCGCCTGTGGCGGCCCACCGGGGTCGTCCTGGTGCTGGCGGAGGTCGTCTACACGGTGACCGATCCGCCTCTCAAGTTCCTCCGCCGTTTCATTCCGCCCCTCAGGTTGGGTACGGTGGCCTTTGACCTGAGCTTCACAGTGCTGTTCATTGTGGTTTTGGTCTTGATCCAAGTCGTGAACGCGCTTCGTTGATCGGGTACCGTCCGACCGGACAGACTCCAAGCGCGCCAAGGAGACCCAAATGCCGTTGACGCCCGCTGATGTGCGGAACAAGCAGTTCAGTACCACCCGGCTGAGGCCGGGGTACGACGAGGAAGAGGTCGACGCGTTCCTCGACGAGGTCGAGGCCGAGCTCGACCGTCTCATCCAGGAGAACGAGGAGCTCCGCGCAAAGCTGGCCGAGTGCCTCAGGGGCAAGGTCCCCGGGGGCATGGGCATGCCCGGCTCCATGCAGATGGCGCCCGCGCCCGTGGCCGAGCCCAAGCCCGAGATGATGGCCCCGCAACCGGAGCCGATCAAGCCTCCGGAGCCGGTCCGTCCCGAGCCGGTGCCCGTCGGCATGGGCATGCCGCCCGCCGAGGACAACATGGACACCGCGGCCCGCGTCCTCGCCCTGGCCCAGCAGACGGCCGACCAGGCCATCGCCGACGCCCGCCGCGAGGCGGACGAGACCGTGACCCGCGCCCGGCGTGAGGCCGACGACATCCTCGGCAAGGCCCGCCGCCAGGCCGAGCAGATCATCGGCGACGCCCGGGCCCGCGCCGAGACGCTGGAGCGCGACGCCCAGGAGCGGCATCGCCAGGCCATGGGCTCGCTGGTGCAGACCCGCGACGAGCTGGAGCGCAAGGTCGAGGAGCTGCGCAGCTTCGAGCGCGAGTACCGCAGCCGCCTCAAGCTGTACCTGGAGAACCAGCTCGCCGAGCTGAACGTCGTCGGCGAGGGCAGCGGAGGCTTCCCGATCGTGGGCTCCGGCGCCCCGGCCATGGCTCACGCCGTCGCCCCCGCTCCCCAGCAGATGGGCGCGGCTCCCAACCCGTTCGGCCAGGAGCCACCGCAGCACTCCGGCGCCTTCCCCAGTCCGGACGGCCCCCACAACGACCGCCGGTAAGCAGTGACGGGTCTCCCACAGGGACCCGGTAGCTCGGAGAACCCCCCGTGATCCTCATCAGTGCCGCGTTGGTCCTCGCCGCAATCGTCCTGCTCATCGCGGGCGTTGTGCTGGGGACGCCCCCACTCGTGATGTGGTCGATCGTCGTCAGCGTGCTGTCGGCGGTCTGTCTGCTGATCGGTGCACTGCTGAGGCGCCACGAGCTGTTCCCGGCCGGCGGGCGTGCCGCCGAGGGAACGGCTCCCACCCCCCAGGGTTCGTCCGTGCCCCAGCTCGCGCACGTCGGTGCCGTGAGCGGGGCGTACGGCGGAGCCCTTGCCGGGGCGCCGGCGCAGCCGGTGGCGACGCCGATGGTGGCGGCACCGCCGGTCACGCATCACGGGGCACTACCCCCGCAGGCCTTCCCGTCCCCGCCCCCGCAGCGGACGGGACCGGTCACGCGGCCGGCGGCCGGTTCCGGCCGCGGCCTCGCCCCCGACGCGATCGTCCTCGT
>JADGHC010000414.1 GCA_019689655.1 Microbispora sp. | reverse complement strand
GAACTCCGCCGCCGTGCCGTTCTGCGCCTGGGTCAGCAGGGTGGTGTCCGCGAAGCGCGCGGTGATCTGGCCGGTGGCGCGCGCGATGCCGGGATCCACCCCCTCCACCTTCCGGTCGGCGCGGATGGTGCGGACCATCTCCATGCCGTTGGCGTAGGTGAGCCGCGCCCCGGTCACCTGCGCGAGCGCGGCGCCGTTCCGGCTGATCGCCCCCTGCGCCTTGTGGAAGGCGGTGTAGGGCGCTGAGACTGGCGTGCCCTCGGAAGAAGCGCCGCTGCGCACCGACCCCTGCCCCATCAGCCCGAAGGTTGCGGTGGCGGGGCCGGTCGGCGAGAAGTCGATCTCCAGCGTGTCGGCGCGCACGCCGGTGCAGAGATCGTAGTTCGGCACGTCCGGGTAGCCGATCTCGATGCTGTTGGAGGGCAGCGCCGCGGCGCCCGACCCGAAGGTATGGACGAAGTCCGGGCTGGTGCCGGTGGTGGTGGGGGCCCCAAGCAGCAGGCGGAGCCAGTGGCCGATGTTGACGAGGTCCAGCGGCACCACCGCCTGGCCCTGCACCGTGACGGTGTCGAGGAAGGGTGCCGCCGGATCGCGGCTGGAGCCCACGCCGATGACGTCGGCGTCGAGCAGCGGCTGCTCGGCGCCGAGGTCGCAGGAGAGGAAGGGCATGCGCCGCCAGTCGCCCGCGGGCGCGGTGCCGTAGGTCGCCTCGGGGGTCATGAGCAGGCGGCAATTGGCGCCGATGGCACGGGGCATCGGAGATCTCCGGGATCAGCGGGAAAGGGAAACGTCAGGCCAGAGGCGAGCCGGCGACGGTGAACCAGAGGGTGACGGGGACGGAGGCAGCGCGGGCGGCGGCGGCGCCCTCGAACTCGACATCCTCGAAATCGGCCGCGCCGGGCTGCGCCCACTCCACCGCGCCGCCGAGGCTACGGTCGGCAGTGATCGCGGCGGTGATGTCCACCAACAGCGCATCGAGCAACGCATTGCGGGCCGCCGGCGTCGCGCCGCTGACGGTGACCTCGACCTCGGCACGGTGCTCGATCGCCCAGGCGAGCGGCGAGAGGATCGCCGTCTCCTCCACCGTCTCGCCGTCGCGCAGGACGACCAGCCCACCCAGGGGCAGGCGCTGCGGCACGGTCTCGTTGCGAAGGACCAGCGGGGCGGGGTTGCGGGTGGCAAGCGCCGTCTGCAGCCGGCCGTGCAGCGCGGCGATTGCGGTCTCGCGCATGCTCACGGTGCCGTCCTCCCGCTCTCGCGCTCCCAGACCGCGACAAAGCGTCCCGGCAGGCGTCTCAGGCCGCGCTCGGCGGCGCCCTTCACGTCCAGCCGCTTGGCGAGCGTCACCTGCGGCAGCAGCAGGAACATCGGCACCATCCCGCGCTGGAGCATGCCGCGCGCCCAGGCCTCGCGACCCTTGCGGTTGCCGGTGCCGATCTCGGCGAGGCCGCCGGCGATCAGTCGGGTGCGGCGGCGCCGGCCAGTCTGCTCGCCCTGGCGGAGCGGCAGGCACCACACGAAGCCACGCCCCGACTGGAAGGGCCGCAGAAAGCCCTGCCCGGAGGCGACCATCTGCGCCGGCGTCACCCGCAGCCCCTTCTCACCACGACCACGGCGTCCCCGCGCGGCGTTGAAGCCGGTCGGGATGGCCAGGAACTTTCGCCCACCCTTGGCGCGGATCAGCGCCCCGCGCTCGAAGGCATCGATCACGTTCGGCACCTTGGTCCAGACCAGGCCGGCCGGGCGCAGCGACTGGCCCGAGCGGGGGAAGACCTGCGAGCGCCAGGCATTGGCGATCCCCCGCGCGTTGCCGCCGAAGCCGCCGGTCACCTGCCGCCGCAGCTCCTGCTTCACCTGCTCCGTCTCGGCGCGGACGGCCCGCATCGCCGCGCGCTCGCCGGCCCGGACCTCGGCCGCGAGCACCTGGCGCAGGTCGCCGACGATGCGCGCGGCGAGCCTCATTTTGGCGAATCCTGCGACGGCAGTCCGGTGCGGTGGCGGATGATGGCGACGGCGAGGTCGTGCAGCGCCGCCTGGCCGAGGTAGCCGAACACGAAGGCGAAGAGGAACCGGCCGTACTCGTTGAACTCGAGGAAGCCCCCGAGCGCGTAGCCGGCGCTGCCGACCAGCGCGGCGGACGGCACCTCCCAGGCGAGGCACCAGCCGAAGCGGCGGCGCTCGGGGTTGTTCCAGCGCACGAAGCCGCCCGCGAGGCCGGCCGCTGCGCCCAGCAGCAGGTCGCGCAACATCTCCAGCAGGCCGAGGGCGTCCTGCGGCATGGCGGGTGAGCTCCTATCGCTGGCAGAGGACGCGCCATGCGGTGCCGGTGGCGTCGCGCTCGGCGTGGGTGACGGTGAGCAGGTCGGGGCCGAGGGCGAAGCGGTCGCCGGCGGCGAGGTCGGGCAGGCCGGCGATGGCAACCGAGAGGATGTCAGTGGCCGAGAGGATCTCGGTGCCGAAGGCATCTCCCACGCGATCGGGCGACGACCGCAGGACGCGGAGACTGATGGGCGCGCCGATGCCTCCCTGTCTGTAGACCGCCTCGACACCGAGGTTCGGGTCGGTGACCAGGGCCGCCATCGCGGCGTCGAAGGCGTTCACCGCTCGCCTCCCTCCGCGGGGTTGAGCCGCCGCACCGCGGCCAGCCGCCCGGCGCAGTCGGCATGCGCGGCGTCATAGGCCAGCAGCAGCTCCGCCACCTGCCCTTGGGTCAGGCGGTCCGAGGCCGGCAGGGCCGGCGCCGCGGCGCAGACCAGCAGCGCGTCAGGGAGGCGGAGCGGCAGCAGCCGGATCTCCGGCGCTGCGGCTGGCGCGCAAGCGCTCGACAGCAGCGCGCAGCACAGGGGCAGCGCTGGCAGCGTGGCTCGGATCACGGCGGAGGGCCTCCAGATCGGCGCCGAGGCGCGCGGCCCGGGCGCGGGCGCGCTCGGCCTCGCCGGTCAGCGCGGCGACGTGCCGCGCGTGCTCGGCGGTGGCACGGGCCAGGGCCGCCGCATTGGCCTCGGCCGCGCGGTCGGCCGCCGCCGCATCGGTCCGTGCCGCATCGCGCTGGCTGCGGAAGTGCCAGGCGCTGCCCGCCGAGATCAGCAGCGCAAGCCCCATGGCGATGGGCACAGTGTGCCGGCCGAGTAGCGCAAGGAGGGCCGTGCCGGTCACGGATACGCCGTGCGGTCGAGTTCGAAGTGCGGCCCGTCGCGGAAGGACAGCCAGTCCCCGCCCCATACGATCGGAACGCCGAGGTCCTTGGCCGCGGCCTTCAGCGCCGCGCCGATCTGCTCGTACAGCGGCCAATCCCAGCGGATCTCGCCCTGCTCGACCGCGCCGTCTCCATCATCCAGCCAGTAGGCGAGATCGACGGCATGGCCGGTGAGGTGGCGGCTGTTCATGGTGCGCGACGCCCCGATCGCGACCAGCCGCGCCTGGCGCTCGCGGGACCTGACGCCCTCGGTGACGATGAACGGCACCGCCTGGCGGGCGTGCTCGACGACGCGCACCAGGTCGCGGTGCACGCCCGCGAGGCGCGCGCGGTCGCGCGGCAGCAGGGCGGCCATCACGCCCCCGAGGCCGGCACGCGGGCCAGCATCACGCGCACCGTGGCATCGGCGGCCAGCGCCGCGACGGTGCAGAGCCCGACCTGGAAGTTGCCGGTCGCGGTGGTGGTGATGCGGCGGTTGGCGTCGTCCCAGAACACCCGGGCGCCCTGGCTGATGGCGAGCGCGGGCTCCTTGGTGAGCTCGAACTCGCCGCGGGTCTCGCAGTCGACGCTGGCGTTCTGCGCGGCGTCGGACGCCGCCACCCCGAAGAAGGCGCCGACCAGCATGCCCTGGCCGGAGAGGATCCCGCCGGCATAGGGCACCACCATCGGGATCGAGCGCGCGTCAGGGCGGATGCAGTTGCGCATGAGAGGGTCTCCTGAAAGCGCGCAGGGCGCCGACCGGCTCTCCGGCGGCGCCCTGGCACGATGCGGATGGAAGAGACGAGAGCGGCGGGATCAGGTGCCCGGGTTGAACCAGGCGCCGCGCCAGTCGATGGCGCCGACCCCGAAGTCGAAGATCACGCTGACCTCGACGCCGTCCGCGCCCTGCACCGGCCCGGTGGTGACCTGCGGCCCCTCGGCACCGTTCAGGTAGCCGTAGACGTAGACCGGCGCGGCGGCCGGGTCGGAGAACAGGTACCAGCGGTTGGCCGGGATCAGCGGCTCGACCACCGGCTGCACGAAGCCGGCGAAGACGTTCGCCTTGCCGATCTCGCTTGCCTGCACGACCACGGTCGCCTGGCGGGCGGCGAGCTCGAGGTTCGGCCCGACCAGCAGGCGCATGGTCTGGCCCATCGAGATCGGCAGGCCGTCCAGGGTGCGCTGCTTCATGATGGCGGTGCGGCCGGCACCGATGGTCGTGGTGTCGAGCACGGTGCCGGTGCTGGCCTTGTTGGCGCGCGCCGCGCCGGTCGCGAACACCGGCGCGCTGCCGGTGGCGAGGGTCGGGCCGTCGCCATTGGCGCTGTTGAGCAGGTTGTAGGCGGTGGCGTTCTCGAACTCGGCGACGCGACGACCGATGGAGGCGGCGAAGTCGGTGAAGGCGCCGAGGTCGTCGTTGACCAGCATCGGCCGCGTGACGCGGATGCGCCGCGCGAAGGTCTGCAGCAGCACGATCTCCTGGCTCTCGGACATGGTGCCGACCTGGATCTCGCCGTTCTCGGCGAGCGGCAGCAGGGTCGGGAAGTCGCCGATGCGCAGGTGCCGGTGCGGCTTGAAGTCGCGGAAGTCGCGGCGGAGGAAGACCTGCCGGTAGGTCGGCTGCGCCGGCGCGTAGGCCGCGAGCAGCATCTTGTTGGCCGCCGCCGCGAGCAGCAGCGGGAAGTCGGAGCTGGTGTGGAAGGCGCGCTCGGCGAGCAGCGTCGGGTTGCGCGGCACGCTGCGCTCGCCGCGGGCGCGCAGCAGCTCGCCCACCATGTCGGAGGGCCGCCAGCCCATGAACTCGGCATGCCGTCCCGAACCCTGCGGCTGGTAGCCCGGCATGGCGCGGGCGGCGAGCGCCTCGGCCATGGCGTCGAGCGTCTGCGCCGGGTCGTCGTGGCCGGGGCCGGTCTCGGGGCGGGCGGGAATGGACGGGCGCGGCCCCTGCGCCACCAGGGCGTCGAACAGGGCGCGCCGGGCCTGGTCGCCGGTCCAGCCCTGGGCGATGGCCTCGGCACGGATCGGGGTGATGCGTTCCGCCGGCAGCAAGGCGCGGGCGGCCTCGACGGCGGTGTCGATGCCGGCGATGCGCTCGCGCTCGGCGCGCTGCGCCTCGGCGCGGACCGCGTCGAGGTCCGGTGCGGCGCGGATCGGCTCGGGCGGCGTGGCGGGCGCGATCGGGGCGGCCGGTGCGGGGCTGGTGGTCACGGTGGTCTCCTGGGGCGGATGGGTCGGCGGCGCCGGCGGGGCGGCCGGCTCGGCCTGCGGGGCCGGCGTCGTCTCGGGCATGGGTGGGTCCTCGTCGGGCAGGGCAGGCTCGATCGCGATGGCGGGCGCGCCCTGCGCCGCCTCACCGCGCCCCGCCGCATCGCGGTCCACCGGGCCCGGCACGACGGAGATCTCGA
>JADGHC010000413.1 GCA_019689655.1 Microbispora sp. | reverse complement strand
TTCCGGTTCTGGCGCGGGGACGGGCGCGACGGCCCGGGGCGGGCGCGTCCGGGTTCCGTCCGTGGTCCCTTCGCCGCAGGACCCTATCGCCGGGAAGCGGTTCCGGTCGCTCCCACATGGCATTTCGGCACATTTACGGTGATTATCGGACAAGCTGGGCGTTTCCTGTCAAAATTCCCATACGCTTCCCTGGAACACCCTTGTGCTCTAGCCTCCAAGTGTGCCAAAGGCCAGCGAAACTCTACGAAAGGTTTCACACCGAGGAAACCTCTGTTGACACGAGCGAAACAGTGATACTTTCGCTTGGGAGCGCTCCCAAGCCGTGTGAACCTTCGGGCCGAGGAGACCGGATGGCCGATCTTCCCACCCTCGCAGAGGTAGCCGCCGCAGCCGGCGTCTCCCCGGCAACAGCTTCCCGGGTCCTGACCGGCTCGGTACGCGTGACCACGTCGACCCGCCGGCAAGTCCACGACGCGATGTCACGTCTGGGCTACGTCCGGCGCCGCGCCCCCCGGGGGTCCGCGAGCAAGCGGGCCGAGCAGATCATCGCCGCGGTCGTCTGCGAACACAGTCCACGCCTTTTCACCGAGCCGTTCTACGCCAGGCTCCTGTCCGCCTGCGAGGAGGTGCTGACGACGCACGGGGTCCCCCTGGTCGTGATGACCGCGACCCCTGCGACCGCCTCCATCGCCGCTCCGCCCCTGGTCGCGGGCACCGTCGACGGCGTCCTGCTGATCGGGGCCCGGGCGCGGCACCCCCTCGCGGTCACGCTGGCGGCCTCGGGCGTACCGGTACGCTGTGCCGGGCGGCCGCCAGACGGCATCGACCTCCCGTTCGTCGACATGGACAACCGTGACGGCGGACGGCAGGCGGCCGAGCACTTCCTGCTCAACAACCGCAAGCACATCGCCACGATCGCCGGGCCGCCGACCCTGCCGGCCGCCCGCGACCGGCTGGAGGGCTTCCGGCAGACGCTCCGCGACGCCGGGGTGCACGACATGCCCGTGGCGTACGGCGACTTCACCCACGCGTCCGGCGCGCACGCCATGCAATGGCTGCTGCAACGGGCGCCGCACATCGACGCCGTGTTCGCGGCGTCGGACGTGATGGCGGCCGGGGCGATGCAGACGCTGCGCCGCGCGGGGCGGAAGGTGCCGGACGACGTGGCCGTCATCGGGTTCGACGACGCGCCCGTGGCCAGGCACACCTCGCCGACGCTGACCACGGTCAGGCAACCCGTCGAGGAAATGGCCACGCTCGCCGCTCGACTGCTTCTCATGACACTCGGGGGCGGGGAGAATCCCAAGGGCAATCCGGTGCTGCCCACGGAACTGGTGGTTCGTGAATCGGCCTGAGCTTCGAGAAGGCGACGTCCTGACCCGTCGCTATCTGCTTCAGGAGCGGATAGCGACGGGCGGGATGTCGGTCATCTGGCGTGCCTTCGACCAGTCACTCCAGCGCTCGGTCGCGATCAAGGTGCTGGACGGCTCGCTCGGCGACGACAACCCCGGCCGGGAACTCATGCGCCGGGAGGCCAGGGCGACCGCCCAGCTGATCCACCCGGACGCGATCGAGGTCTACGACTACGGCGAGACGGTCACGAACGGCGGCAGGCTGGCCTCCTTCGTGGTCATGCGCCTGCTGGAGGGCCGGTCGCTGGCCGACCGGATCACCGCCGAGGGCCCGCTGCCGTGGACCGAGGCGGTGGAGATCGCCGCCGGGCTGGCGAAGGTGCTCGCGGCGGCGCACGACCGGGGCATCGTCCACCGTGACGTCACCCCGGAGAACGTGCTGCTCGCCGACGACGGACCCAAGCTGCTCGACTTCGGGATCGCCGCATTCATCGGCGAAAGCGACGACCAGCTCGTCGCCGACTTCGGCACGCCACCGTACGTCGCGCCGGAGCGGCTGAAGGGAACCACGGCCGACCCCGCCGTGGACGTCTACGCCCTCGGCGTGCTGCTGTTCGAGATGCTCACGGGGTCCCTGCCGTACCCGGAGAAGACCTGGGAGGCGATCGAGGCGGCGCGGCGGGACGGACCGCCTCCGGTCCCCGAGGCGCGGGGCCTGCCGCAGGAGGTCGCCGACCTGTGCCGGCGCTGCCTGTCCCCGGACCCCGCGGACCGGCCCAGCGCACGGGCGGTCGCCGCCGCCCTGGCCGCGGTGAAGAAGCCGCCCGGGCCGCGCGGGACCGGCTGGGGCGCCGCCGCCGTCGGAGCCGCCGCGCTGGGCGGCATCCTCTGGCTCACCCAGACGGGTGGCCCGGAGCTCGGGGCGTTCGCCGCCATGCCCAGCCCGTCGGCGTACACGCAGGTCACCGCCTCACCGCAGGCGCAGGTCAAGGCCGCCGCCGGACCGCAGCACACGGTCGCGCCGGTCGCGGACCCGGTACGCACGGAAGGGCCGCCCAGGCAGCGCCCCTCCCCTTCGGCCGGCCTCAAGGTCGCCAAGAAGGACCGGCAGGCCGGACGTACCGTCAGCCGGCCGGACACCTCCGCCACCCGTGAGGCCGAGGTGGCGGCGCTGCCCCTGGCCGACACGGCCGCCTCCATGTCCGTCGACACCGCGATCCGGCAGTTCGCCCTGCTCGTGGATGGCGCCGAGGCCACCCGCGACATCGACGACGACGTCGCACTCGATCTCAAGCAGGTGCTGCGCAACGCCGTCGACAACGGCCAGGGACTGTCCACCGTACGCACCAAGATCGAGGTCCGGTACCGGGAGGGCCGGCTGCCGCTCCCGTTGAAGGGGGAACTGCTGACCGCGCTCGACCGGGTCGAAGCCGCCCTCATCCAAGCCAGCGACACCTGAAAGTGGGAGCGCTCCCAGCACATCCTCCTGTCAAGTTCGGTCAGGACCGAAAGCCTGACCGCGTCCGTTAATCGTTCACATCGCGACCGAAATAATGGTCTGTTGCCGCGGGGCCGGCCGACGAAGCCCAGCCCACGCCGCGGCTAATCGCATCGAGACGGCAGCCCTTCTCACCGTTCTGCCGGGACTGTCTCACCGCCCTCTCGGCGATGCTCTCTCCCCGCCACTTTCGCACCGGCGCCGGGCGCAACGGCTCCCCCGATCCTGGTGAGCCCGTCCGCGAGAAGCCCCCTGCCTGGCCTCTCGCGCCGTTCTCCCCCGTCAGGGACGGAACCGGGTCAGCGTCCGCTCCGCGGTCTCCACCGGCTGCCGGGGAACGGGACGTTCGGAGCGCCGCAGCACGTCCACGATGACAAGGGACGCCCGCTGCGGGTCCCTGGTGATCCGGACCCCGTGGGCCAGCCAGCACGCGGCTGCGATCACGTCCCGGGCCCGTTCGAGATCCTCCGGGCTGATTCCCGCCCTGCACCACACCCACAGGCGTTCGCCGAACGGCTCCGGCCTCGTACGGAGGATCACGGGCAGCCTGCCCCTCCGGTTCACGATCAACGCCTCGGCACAGGCCTTCCGTACGCGATGCGGCGTGACCACGCACCAGAAGCGGCTCGCCACCTCCCGGCGGGCCTGCGGCCACAACAGGACGAGCAGGCAGACCAGGGAGCCGGTGACAACCGTGACGGCCGGGCCCAACGTCCGGACGGCGACGATCGCGATCGCCGGCCCTCCCACCAGCAGTGCCGCCTCATACCGCCATCTCCACATCACCACCAGCGGTCCCGGCCGCGCGACGGGAGAGGTCTCCCGCTCGATGAACCGCAGGACCAGATGGGGGTTGCGCCTTATCGGATGTCTCATGCCCGGCCGCCCGAAGGACGCTCGGGTCCGGGCGCCGCCGGCTCGAGCAGGTTCACCCGCCCGGTCCCGCGGCAGCGGCGGCACGGCAATCCCGTCGCGCTCCGCCCCTTGGCCGAGCAGGCCCGGCAGGCGGCCAGAGCGTCGAACCGCGGATCCCGATAAGTGTGCGTGTGCCAGGTGCGCCGGATCTCCCAGCCCTGCACCCAGGCGAACGCGTCGATCTCGCCGAACGCCTCCTCTCCCACCCTCCACAGGAGGGCGACGATGCGCATCCGTAACCAGGTCAGGGAAAGTGCGGGCATGTTCGTGTTGTTAGAGTGCATGAGATCATCCCTTTGCTGAGCAGGCAGGTCGGGTGGTCGTCTTGCGCTGGGCCGGTGTGCCACCATCGGCCCAGCGGCGCGTTTCCGGGGAAGAGGGCCGCTAGAAGGGCCCCGCTCACATCGCCTCCTTCCGGGAACCGGCCGGTCCAGCCGCCACGTTGAGGCTTCTGTCAGGTTGCTACCCGATTTTTGCCATTGGCAACCTTGCCGATGGCAAATTGCCAATGGCATTGTGCCAGGCGTGCTACGCTTCCCCTTTCGGAGAGGGTGTGAAGCCAGGTGGCCGGCACGTACGTGACACTTCGCCAGCGCCAGCTGGCGAGACGACTGCGAGAGTTGCGGCACGGCTCCGGCATGACCGTCGAGCAGGTCGCCGAGAAGATGCTGTGCAGCCCCGCCAAAATCAGCCGGATGGAGACGGGCCAACGCGGGGTGAGCCTCAGGGACGTGCGAGAACTGTGCCGCATCTACGGCATCGCGAATCAGGACCTCGCCACACAGCTCATGACTTTGGCGAAGGAGGCACGCCAGCCGGGGTTCAAGCAGGAGTGGGGCGAACTCAGCGACGCACTCGCGACCTTCGTCGACCTAGAGTCCAGTGCTGTCGCCGTCTCCGAGTTCCAGACCGCCTATGTGCCCTCCCTCCTGCAGACGGAGGAGTACGCTCGCGCCCTCATTCGTGGCATGTTGCCACGAATCGCGGCAGACGTTCTGGAGCACCGGGTGGAAGTTCGCATGAAGCGGAAAGCCCGTCTCCGCGAGCCCGACTCGCCTCGTTACTGGGCGCTGCTCGATGAGGCCGCCCTGCTGCGCCGGGTGGGAGGCGCAGCGACCATGCATGCTCAAATGCAGGCTGTCTTGGAAGCCGCACAGCTACCCAATGTGACGGTTCAGGTCATCCCGTTCGACGTGGGCGCCTACATGTGCGCGGACAATCCATTCGTCTACTTCGAGATCGGGGATCCGACCATGCCCGCCGTCGTCTACATCGAACTCTTGGGGCGCGCCGAGTACCTCGAAAAGCAGGAAGACCTGGCAGGCTATCGAGAGGCCGTCGATAGGTTAAGGGCCGCCGCCCTCAACCCTCAGGCGTCGCTGGATCTCATCGCCGACGTGAGCGCGAGGTACCAGGTATAGGAAAGGCAAAAGACTGTCAGCGGCGATTCGGACATAAGAAGCTTCTGTATCGCTAATGCCCCTGCGCCTCAGGAGTGCCCTCGTCGACGATGGCATGCATTATCGCGATACAGATCAGGAGTCACAATGGAAACGCCGCAGGGTGTGACCACACCGATATCGGAGTGGCGCACCTCTTCTCGTTGTACCGGAGGGGAATGCGTCCAAGTGGCATTCGTCGACGGTGGGGTCGCACTCCGCGACTCGAAGAACCCGGAGCAAGGGATCCTGCACTACTCCGCAGACGCATGGCGGGCGTTCGTCGCCGATGTGAAGATGGGCCGACACGACCTGCGTAGATAACGGGACGCGGGCCGGGCCGGGGGGGCCCCCGCCCGCCCCCGGCCAGTACAAAAACGGAGGCCCCCCCCGGGGG
>JADGHC010000016.1 GCA_019689655.1 Microbispora sp. | reverse complement strand
CACCACGAGTCCCCCGTACCCCCGGATCGGGGCGGCCACCCCCGCCTCGCCCATGCCGGCCTCGTCGACGTCCGCCGCCCAGCCGTGCTCGCGCACGGTCGCGAGCATGCGCGACATCTCCTTGCGCGTACGCACCGTGCGGCGGGTGAACGGCTCCAGCTCCCCCTCCTGTACGGCGGCGGCCGCGTTGGCGTCGTAGGCGAGCAGCACCTTGCCGATCGCCGTGGCGTGCATGGGCAGCAGCATGCCGACGTCGAGCGTCTGCAGGCTGTCGTCGGGCCGGAAGACGTGGTGGACGACCAGGACCTTGCCCTGGAGGTGGGTGCCGATGCGCACCGCCTCGCCGCTGCGCGCGGCCAGGGCGTCGGCCCAGTTGATCGCCCGCGAG
Source organism: Microbispora sp. (assembly GCA_019689655.1). Classification (GTDB taxonomy): domain Bacteria; phylum Actinomycetota; class Actinomycetes; order Streptosporangiales; family Streptosporangiaceae; genus Microbispora. The sequence continues at coordinate 25,051 of JADGHC010000016.1, read as the reverse complement.
CGGAGCTCGTTCACGTCGAGGTAGCTGGTGCCCAGGTGCAGCAGCGCCGCCCCGAGCTGGTATTTGCCGGTCGCCTCGTCCTGCTCGACGAAGCCGACGAGCTGGAGGGTGCGCAAGATGCCGTGCGCCGTGCCGCGGGCCAGACCCAGGGAGTTCGCGATCTCGGTGAGGCCGAGCCGTCCCGATCCCTGGGCGAGCAGCCGCAGGATCGCGGCGGCGCGCTCGATGGACTGGACCGGACCTGGCACGTCACGGATCCTAACGATGCCGAAAGACGTTCGACAATGCCGACACCTGGCCGGACATGACATAGCCGGTCTCTGAAATATCTTCTGGAGGCGGAGGAGTTTGCGCGAAAAGTAATGGTTCGCGTCATACCGGGGAGCGTAGTACGGCGATCGAAGTGTGACCAGTGTTCGACAATGCCGACGATCTTTCGTTGACGCCCCCTTGACCGCCGTTTAGCGTCCGGACAACCGGCAGTGCTCACAGCGAGCGCTCCGGAGATGTGACCGGTGTGGTCAAGGAGGAACAGATGGCGGAAGGGCGAAAGGACCGGCGGCTCCTCGGCGAGCTGGCGGCGGAGTTCGCGGGAACGGCGGTCCTCATCCTGTTCGGCGTCGGTGTAGTGGCCCAGGTGGTGGCCGGCGGCATCGGTGATCACGACAGCATCGCGTGGGCGTGGGGCCTGGGGGTGACCCTCGGCGTCTACACGGCCGCCCGCATCAGCGGCGCCCACCTCAACCCGGCCGTCACGGTCGCCCTGGCCGTGTTCAAGGGCTTCTCCTGGCGCAAGGTCCTGCCGTACTCGCTGGCGCAGACCCTGGGGGCCTTCGTGGCGGCGCTGCTCGTCCGGTGGAACTACACCGAGGTCCTGGCCAAGGTGGACCCCGGGCACACGATCAAGACACAGGGGGTCTTCTCCACCCTCCCCGGCAACGGCACCCTGCCGGTCACCCAGTGGGGGGCGCTGCGCGACCAGATCATCGGCACGGCCATCCTGCTGTTCCTGATCTTCGCGATCTCCGACGAGCGCAACACCGCGCCGCTGGCCAACCTCGCGCCGTTCATCATCGGCCTGCTCGTCGTCGGGATCGGCATGGCGTGGGGGACCGACGCGGGCTACGCCATCAACCCCGCCCGCGACTTCGGCCCGCGCCTCGCCTCGTTCTTCACGGGGTACGGCTCGGCGTTCCGCGACCAGTACGGTGGGCTGTACTTCTGGGTGCCGATCGTCGGCCCGCTGGTCGGCGGCGTGATCGGCGCCGGGCTCTACCAGCTGCTTGTCGCCCGCTTCCTGCCGCGTACGGACGCGCCCGAGCCCGGCCGTACGCCGGAGCCCGCCGCGCAGGCAGGCTGATCACCCGCAGTCCCACCTCACCCGAACGAGAGGTACAACGCAATGGCAGACTACGTCGGCGCGGTCGACCAGGGCACGACCAGCACCCGCTTCATGATCTTCGACCACGGGGGCAACGAGGTCGCCCGCCATCAGCTCGAGCACGAGCAGATCCTGCCGCAGGCGGGCTGGGTCGAGCACAACCCGACCGAGATCTGGGAGCGCACCCGGGCGGTGATCGAGACCGCGATGCGCACCGCCGGCCTGCACGCCCCCGACCTCGCGGCGCTCGGCATCACCAACCAGCGCGAGACCACCGTCGTCTGGGACCGGCGCACCGGCCGCCCCTACTACAACGCCATCGTCTGGCAGGACACCCGCACCGACCGCATCGCCGCGGCGCTGGAGCGCGAGGGCAAGGGCGAGGTGATCCGGCGCAAGGCCGGCCTGCCGCCCGCCACCTACTTCTCCGGCGGGAAGATCCAGTGGATCCTGGAGAACGTCCCCGGCGTCCGCGAGGCGGCCGAGCGCGGTGACGCGATCTTCGGCAACACCGACACGTGGCTGCTGTGGAACTTGACGGGCGGGGTCGACGGCGGCGTCCACGTGACCGACCCCACCAACGCCAGCCGCACCATGCTGATGAACCTGGAGACGCTCGACTGGGACGACGAGCTGCTGTCGTTCTTCGGCGTGCCCCGCCAGATGCTCCCCGAGATCCGGCCCTCCTCCAACCCCGACCTGTACGGGGTGACCCGCGCCGGCGGCCCGCTCGGCGGCGAGGTCCCCCTCGCGGGCGACCTCGGCGACCAGCAGGCCGCGACCGTCGGCCAGGTGTGCTTCGAGCCGGGCACGGCCAAGAACACCTACGGCACCGGCAACTTCCTGCTGCTCAACACCGGCACCGAGCTGGTGCGCTCGCGGCACGGCCTGCTCACCACGGTCTGCTACCAGTTCGGCTCGGCCAAGCCCGTGTACGCTCTGGAGGGGTCGATCGCGGTCACCGGCTCGGCGGTGCAGTGGCTGCGCGACCAGCTCGGCATCATCTCCGGCGCGGCGCAGAGCGAGGCGCTCGCCCGGCAGGTCGACGACAACGGCGGCGTCTACTTCGTGCCGGCGTTCTCCGGCCTGTTCGCGCCCTACTGGCGCTCCGACGCCCGCGGCGTCATCGTCGGCCTGTCCCGTTACAACACCAACGCCCACCTGGCCCGCGCCACGCTCGAGTCGATCTGCTACCAGACCAAGGACGTGGTCGGCGCGATGGAGCAGGACTCCGGCGTCGTCCTGGACGTGCTGCGGGTGGACGGCGGCGTGACGGCCAACGAGCTGTGCATGCAGTTGCAGGCCGACATCCTCGGCGTACCGGTGTCCCGCCCGGTGGTCGCCGAGACCACCGCGCTCGGCGCCGCGTACGCGGCCGGGCTCGCCGTCGGCTTCTGGAAGTCCACCGACGACCTCAAGCAGAACTGGCACGAGGACCGCCGCTGGGAGCCCACCTGGAGTGAAGAGCAGCGCGAGCGCGGCTACGCCGGATGGCGCAAGGCCGTCCGGCGGACGCTCGACTGGGTCGAGGTCGACTGAGCCGACCGAAAGAAACGAGGAGTCGATACCGATATGTCTGTACCCATGGGTCCCCGCGCTCGGGAGGCGGCGCTGCGGAGGCTGACCGAGGACGAGTTCGACGTCCTGGTCGTCGGCGGCGGGGTGGTCGGCGCCGGGGTCGCGCTCGACGCGGTCTCGCGCGGTCTGTCCGTCGCGCTGGTGGAGGCCCGTGACCTCGCGGCCGGCACGTCGAGCCGGTCGAGCAAGCTGATCCACGGCGGGCTGCGCTACCTGGAGCAGCTCGACTTCCGGCTGGTCCGGGAGGCGCTCAGGGAGCGGGGCCTGCTGGTGACCCGGCTCGCCCCGCACCTGGTGCGCCCGGTGCCGTTCCTGTTCCCGCTGCGGCACCGCGTGTGGGAGCGCGGGTACGTCGGCGCGGGCGTGCTGCTCTACGACACGCTCGGCGGCGCCCGCGCCCTCCCGCGGCACCGGCAGCTCAGCCACAGCCGGGCCCTGCGCGAGGCTCCCGGCCTGCGCAGCGACGCACTCGTCGGGGCCATCCAGTACTACGACGCCCAGGTCGACGACGCCCGCTTCACGATGATGGTGGCCCGCACGGCCGTGCGGTACGGCGCCTGCGTCACCACCCGCACCAAGGTCACCGGGTTCCTGCGCGACGGCGGGAGGGTCGCCGGCGCCGTGGTGCGCGATCTGGAGAAAGGTGAGGACCTGCACGTCCGGGCCCGCGTGGTGATCAACGCCACCGGCGTGTGGACCGACGAGATCCAGCGGCTGGCAGGGACGTCGCCGGGTGCCAAGGGATCGGTGACCGTCCAGGCATCCAAGGGCGTGCACCTCGTCGTTCCGCGGGAGCGGATCCCGCTCGGCACCGGGCTGATCCTGCGCACCGAAAAGAGCGTGCTGTTCGTCATCCCCTGGGGGCCGCACTGGATCGTCGGCACCACCGACACCCCCTGGGACCTGGACAAGGTCGAGCCCGCCCCCACCCGGGCCGACATCGACTACATCCTGGATCACGTCAACGCCGTGCTGCGGACCCCGCTCACCCACGACGACATCGAGGGCGTCTACGCGGGCCTGCGCCCGCTGCTGGGCGGGCCGGGGTCGGAGACCGTCAAGCTCTCCCGGGAGCACGCGGTCGTCCGGCCCGAGCCCGGCCTGGTCATCGTCGCGGGCGGCAAGTACACCACCTACCGCGTGATGGCCAAGGACGCCGTGGACGTCGCGGTGGCCGGGCTCGGCCGGAAGGTGCCCGCGTCGGTCACCCACCGCGTCCCCATCCTGGGGGCCGCCGGGTTCGAGGCGCTGCGCAACAACCGGCACCGCCTCGCCGAGCGCGCCGGGCTGCCCGTCGCGCGCGTGGAGCACCTGCTCGGCCGGTACGGCTCCTGCGTGGAGGAGGTGCTCGCGCTGATCGAGGCCGACCCCGCCCTGGGCGAGCCGATCCCGGGCGCGGAGGGCTACCTCAAGGCCGAGGCCGTGTACGCGGCCACGCACGAGGGGGCGCTGCACCTGGAGGACGTCCTGGTCCGCCGCACCCGGGTCTTCATCGAGGAACGGGACCACGGCCTCGCGGCGGCCCCCGAGGTCGCCGCGCTGATCGCGCCCGTCCTCGGCTGGGACGACGACCGGGTGCGCGCGGAGATCGACGCCTACCGCGCCGAGGTCGAGGCCGACCGCGCCGCGCAGCGAGAGCTCGACGACGCCGCGGCCAACGCCGTACGGCTCGCGGCCGCCCCGGCCGGCCAGGTGGCTTAACGGGCCTCCACGGTGAACGCCGTGGTGAGCACCCGGCCCCGGGGGTCGCGGAACTGTCCCCACATGCGGTAGAGGCCGGGGCGGGGGAACCGGGCATGCAGCCCGAGTTCGGGCCCGAAGGTCTGACCCGGCAGAGCGAAGACGGGGCGGCCCCGGTCGTCCTCGGCCTCCGCGTGTTCGTGGGCGAACCCCTCGCCGTCGAGCGGCATGATCACCACGTGTCCGGCGGCGGCCAGGTAGGGACGCAGGCCGGAGACGGGCCTGCCGGTCGCGGCGTCGGCGAAGCGGAAGGTGAAGTCGCTCCTGCCGCCGGCTTCGGCCTCGCCGATGAGGGTGACCCGCAGGCCTCCGGCGATCTGCTCGCGGGGGGACGGCGAAGCCGCGGCGGGGGAGGCGAAGGCGTCCGGACGGCCGACCGTGATCTCCTTCCGGTCGAGGACGTCGGTCATCTGCCCGCGCAGCCGGAACTCGCTGTGGATCGTGTATCGGCCCTCGGTGGGGAACGTGAACGGGACGGCGAACTCCCCGGGCGTGCCGGTGGGTTCCGGATGGATGTGGGCGAACGTGCCCAGGTCCTTCCGGGTGACGACGACGTGCATCCACGCCTCGTGACTGCGCACGACGTCCTCGGCCGGTCGGCCGGTCCCGGCGTCGGCGACCCGGATGCGGAGCGTGACCGGCCTGCCCGGGGCGACGCCCGCGGGCGCGTCGACGGAAACCCTCAGGCGGGCGTCCTCGGCGGGGACGGGCTCCGATTCGGTGGTCATCATCACGCTCATGGCCGGGCGCATCGGCATGCCGGTGTCCTGCGCCCAGGCGAGCACGCCGTTCATCCCGCGCTGCGCCGCCTCCGTACGGCTGAGCGCGGTGAACCCGGCGCCCACGGCCACGGCGAGGCAGGCGATGCCCGCGAGGTAGCCCCAGTCGGCGAGCAGGGACGCCCGGGAACCGGGCCGGAACCGGCGCAGGCGCAGCGCGTTGGTGACGACGCTGACCGAGCTCATCGCCATCGCCGCCGCGGCGAGGGAGGGGTCGAGGAGCACGCCGTTGAAGGGGTACAGCACACCGGCGGCGACCGGGATCAGCAGCACGTTGTACGCGAACGCCCACAGGAGGCCCTGCTTGATCGTCCGTACGGTCCGCCGGGACAGGTCGATGGCCGAGACGATGCCGCGCAGGTCGCCGCCGACGAGGGTGATGTCGGAGGCCGCGACGGCGACGTCGGTCCCGGTGCCGATGGCGATGCCGAGGTCGGCCGTGGCCAGCGCCGGGGCGTCGTTGATTCCGTCGCCGACCATGGCGACGACCGCGCCCCTCTCACGGAGGGCGGTCACGCGGGCCGCCTTGTCCTCGGGCCGTACGTCGGCGATGACGTGGTCGATGCCGACCTGCCGGGCGACGACGTCGGCGGTGACCCGGTTGTCGCCGGTCAGCATCCACACCTCCAGGCCGAGCGCGCGCAGCCGTTCGACGGCCTCGCGGGCCTCGGGGCGGACGGTGTCGGCCACGCCGATCATTCCGGCGGGCCGGCCGTCGAGGGCGACGTACACGGGGGTGGCTCCCTCGGCCGCGGCCTCGGCGGCCGCCTGCTTCAGCTCGCCGACGTCCACGCCGTGACGGCGCATGAGCGCGGCGTTTCCGATGAGCACGGACCTGCCGCCCACGCGGGCCTCCACCCCGTGACCGGGCACGGCGTCGAAACGCTCGGCCTCGGGCAGGCGGAGCCCCCGGTCCGCGGCGCGCGTGACGATCGCCTCGCCGAGCGGGTGCTCCGAACCCTTTTCCGCCGCTGCGGCGTACGCGAGAAGCTCCTCGGCGTCCCCGCCCGCGACGGTGACGAGGCAGGTCACCTCGGGCCGGCCCCGGGTGATCGTGCCGGTCTTGTCCAGGACGACCGTGGTGAGACGGCGGGCCTGTTCGAGCGCGTCGCCACCGGAGATCAGGATGCCCAGCTCGGCGGCCTTCCCGGTGCCGACCATGATCGCTGTGGGGGTGGCCAGGCCGAGCGCGCACGGGCAGGCGATGATGAGGACGGCGACGGCGGTGCCGATGCCGAACGTGAGCCGTCCCTGGCCGGGTCCGAAGACCGCCCAGACGACGAAGGTGAGCGCGGCCACGCCGATGACGGCGGGCACGAACCATCCGGACACCGTGTCGGCCAGGCGCTGCAGGGGCGCCTTCGATCCCTGCGCGCGTTCGACCAGCCGGACGATCTGCGCCAGCGTCGTGTCCTTCCCGACGGCGGTGGCCCGCATCACCACCGAGCCGGTCCGGTTGATCGTGGAGCCGATCAGCGGGTCGCCCTCGCCCCTGCGCACCGGCATGCTCTCACCGGTGATCATGCTCTCGTCCACGGTGGTGACGCCGGCGGTCACGACGCCGTCCACGGGGATCTTCTCGCCGGGGCGCACCCGGACGAGGTCGCCGACGGCCACGTCCTCGACCGGTATCTCGACCTCGCCGTCGCCGCGCAGCACCCGCGCCGTCTTCGGCCGCAGCCCGAGCAGCGCCCGGATGGCGGAGGTGGTCCGCTTCCTGGCCCTCGCCTCCATCCACCGTCCCATGAGGACCAGCGCGATGACGACGACGGAGATCTCGAAGTACACGTGCGGCGGAAGCCCCAGTCGCTCCGCCGCGGCCGGCCACAGCGTGACGAACGCGCTGTAGCCGTACGCCACGGTCGTGCCGAGTGCGACGAGCGTGTGCATGTTGACCGCCCCGTGCCGGGCCGCCGCCCAGGCGGCGCGGTAGAAGGGACGGCCCGCCCAGAACTGCGCGACGGTGGCGACGACCAGCAGCAGCGGCATCAGCCAGTCCATCGCGTCGATGGGCAACGGCAGGTACATCAGCACCATCATCGACAGCCCGGCGGCGAGGGTGACCTGCCAGGTGCGCTTCAGCCGGCCGACCTCCCGATCCGGCTCCGGCGCGGTCTCGAGCGTGGGTTCGGGCGTGGTTTCGGGCCGGGGCTCGGGTTCGGAGATCGCCGCGGTGTAACCGGCACGTGCGACCGCCTCGGTGAGCATCTCGGCGGTCACGCGGGCGGGATCGCAGGTGACGGTGGCGACCTCGGTGGCGAGGTTCACCTCGGCCGTCTCCACGCCGTCGAGCCGGGTCAGGGCTTTCTCCACCCTGCGGACGCAGGACGCACAGGTCATCCCGCCGATGTCCAGCGTACGTACGGTCGTCGTGACCGTCATCGCTTCACCTCCTGGTTGAGGACGTCGCGGCGACGGTCCCGCGCGGCGCTTTCCCGCCGCTGACCGTCCCCTGTCCGGCCGCCGGACAGGGGACGGACAGCGCCGCCCGGCATGGTCGTGCCGTCCGGGCCGTACGGAAGCGGCCCGCGAAGCGAAAGGAACGAACGGTGAACCAGCTCGTGCTGTCCGTGCCCGCCATCAGCTGCGGCCACTGCGTCAAGGCGATCGCCGAGTCCGTCGGCGAGGTGCCCGGGGTCGGCTCGGTGGCCGTCGATTTCACCGCCAAGACCGTCGTGGTCACCGGCTCCGCCGACCGCGACGCGGTCTGCGCGGCCATCGCCGAGGCCGGCTACGAGGTCGCCGGGGAGGTGGCCGGATGAGCGCCGCCGAGTACGACACGCTGATCATCGGCGGCGGGCAGGCCGGGCTGGCGCTGGGATACCACCTGCGCCGCGCGGGTCTGCGGTTCGCCATCCTCGACGCGCACCGGCGGGTGGGAGACGCGTGGCGCCAAAGGTGGGACTCGCTCACCCTGTTCACCCCGCGCCGGTACGACGCCCTGCCCGGCCTGCCGTTCCCGGGCGACCCCGACGGCCATCCGGGCAAGGACGAGGTCGCCGACTACCTGGAGGCGTACGCCGAGCGCTTCGACCTTCCGGTGCGGCTCGGCCGCCGGGTCACGGCCGTACGGCCGGAGGGGGAGTGGTTCCTGGTCGAGACACCGGCCGAGACGTACACGGCGGCGCGGGTCGTGGTCGCGGCGGGGGCGTTCCACACGCCGCACACGCCCGCCTTCGCCGCGAGCCTCGATCGAGGTGTCACTCAGCTGCACAGCAGCCGGTATCGCCGTCCGGACCAGCTCCCCATGGGCGAGATCCTGGTCGTCGGCGCGGGCAACACCGGCGTGCAGATCGCCGAGGAGCTGGCGGGCACCGGGCGGCGCGTCCGGCTGTCGGTCTCGTCGATGGGCCCGGCGCTGCCGCAGCGCATTCTGGGCCGTGACGTGTTCTGGTGGCTGTCCCGCCTGGGGTTCATGGACATCCGCGGCGACAGCCGGATCGGGCGCCGGGTCAGAGACCGGGAGCTGATCATCGGGACCGACGTGAAGCGGCTGCTGCGGCGGGTGGAGCGGGTGGACCGCGCCGTGGACGCCAAGGGGCGGGACGTCGTCCTCGCGGACGGCCGCCGCGTCCGTCCCGACGGCGTCGTGTGGGCGACCGGTTTCCGCGCGCACTATCCCTGGCTGCGCGTGCCGGTGCTGGACGAGCGGGGGGCGCCGGTGCACCGCGAGGGCGTCACGGCCTGGCCGGGGTTGTACTTCCTCGGCCTGCCCTGGCAGCGCACGCGCGGCTCGGCCGTGCTGGGCTGGGTGGACCGCGACGCGCGTGCCCTGGCCGAGCGGCTGACGGCCGCCGCCGATACTCCCGGCAAATCGCTCATCGCCCATTAATATTGGGCAATCCCGGTGGAGCCGGGGATGACGAGGAGTGACATGCCGAACACCGCCGTGACGTTCGCGGTTCTCGGACCCACCGAGGTGCGGGCATCCGACGGCTCCACGGCGGCGTTGCCGCCGTCCGTACGGGCGCTGCTGGCCCGGCTGGCCCTGTCCTGCGGCCGCGTGGTGCCGGTGGACGCCCTGACGGACGCGTTGTGGGGCGACGAGGGCGACGACCTGCCGGCCGACGCGGCGAACGCCTTGCAGATCCGGGTGTCCAAGCTGCGCCGCGCCCTCGCCGCCGCCGGGTTCGGCCCGGACGTCCTGGTCACGCAGGCCCCGGGATATCGGCTCGCCGTGCCCGCCGAGGCCGTCGACGCGCACGTGTTCGAGCGGCTGCTCGTCCGCGCCCGGGAGGAGACGGCCGCCGGGAACGTCACCGCGGCGTTGAGCAGCCTGGATGAAGCGCTGCGGCTGTGGCGGGGGCCCGCGCTGGCCGACGTCGGCCGGACGACGTGGGCGACCACGGAAAGCGCCCGGCTGGAGGAGCTTCGGCTGGGCGCGGTCGAGGACCGGATCGAGCTCCTGCTGGAGTCCGGCGGGCACAACGAGGCGATCGCCGACATCGAACGCCTGGTGGCGCTGCACCCGCTGCGGGAGCGGCTGCACCGCCTGCTGATGCTCGCGCTGTACCGTGGCGGACGGCAGGCGGAGGCGCTGGCCGCCTACCAGGCGCTGCGCCGAGGTCTGGCCGACGAACTCGGCATCGACCCGTCGCCGGAGCTGCAGGCGCTCGCCGAGGCCATCCTCCGCCAGCAGGTCCCGGCCGCCGTCCAATCGTCGTCCGCCCAGTCGTCGTCCGCGTCCGCACCGCCCTCCCGGCGACGAGCGCCGGAAGGCGCCGAACGGCTGCCGCGGCGGCTGACGTCGGTCGTCGGCCGCCGGGACGACGTCGCGACCGTGCTGGACCGGCTCGCCGAGGCGCGGGTGGTGACGCTGACCGGCCCGGGCGGGATGGGCAAGACGACGCTGGCGTTCGAGGTCGCCCGCAGGGTGAGCCAGACGCCGGGCGACACGCCGGCCGACCGGGTGCTGCTGGTCCGACTGGCCGCCCTGGAGCCGGGGACCGACGTCGCCGGCGCCTTCGCCGCCGAACTCGGCGTGGCGGCGCAGGGTATCGCGCCGGCCGACGCGGTCGAGGAGCACCTGCGGGACGGCCGGACGCTGCTCGTGGTCGACAACTGCGAGCACGTGGTGGACGACGTCGCCGTTCTCGTGGAGCGGCTGGCCGCGGCCTGCCCGCGCCTGCGCGTATTGGCCACCAGCAGGGAGGCGCTGGCGATACCCGGCGAGGTGCAAATCGCGGTCGGCCCGCTGGCCGGCGAATTCGCCGTCCGGCTTTTCGCGGAGCGGGCCCGTGCCGTACGGCCCTCGTTCACGCTCGACGCCGAGACGGCCGCCGTGGTGGAGTCCATCTGCCGCCGGCTCGACGGCATGCCGCTCGCCATCGAACTGGCCGCGGCCAGGGTCAAGGCGCTGTCCCCGGCCGACATCGAGGCCCGGCTCGCGGACAGGTTCTCGCTGCTGACGGCGGGACCCCGTACCGGCGAGGCGCGTCACCGCACGCTGCGCGCCACGCTCGACTGGAGCCACGACCTGCTGACGGAGGCCGAGCGGCGGCTGCTGCGCCGCCTCGCGGTTTTCCGCGGCGGCTGGACCCCGGCCGCCGCGGAGGAGGTGTGCGCCTTTTCCGGGGAACGCGGCGGCGTCGGCAGGGGAGAGGTGCTCGACCTGCTGTTCCGGCTGGTCGACCGGTCGCTCGTGGTTCCCGAACCGGCCACGGGGCGGTTCCGGCTGCTCGTCACCGTACGCGACTACGCGTGGGCCCGGCTGGAGGAGGCCGGGGAGGTCGCCGAGTGCCGCGACCGCCACCTGGTTTATTTCGTCCGTCTCGCCGAGGAGAACGGGCCGGGCGTCCGCGATCCCGCCGTCTTCGCCCGGCTCCACGACGAACACGACAATTTCCGCGCCGCGGTGGACCACGCCCTCGACAGCGGTGCCGTCGAGAACGGCTTCCGGCTGGCCAACGCGCTGGTGATGTTCTGGAACTACGGCGTGCGCTACGAGGGCACGCGGGCGCTGACCGCGCTGCTGGAGACCGGCGGCGGGTCCGCCGTCGCACGGGGCCTGGCGTTGCAGGGCATCGGGCTCCTGCACGTCTACTATCCGACCCCGCGCTCGGTCGCCGCCGCCGAGGAGAGCCTCGCGATATTCGAGGAGATCGGCGACACGCGCAACGCCGCGATCTCCCGGATCGTCGTGGCCTGGGCCGGCCAGTACGGCGGGGACGCCGCACGTTACCGCACCATGATCGAGCGGAGCAGGCGCGAACTCGGCGACTCCGACGACGGCTGGTGGCTGTGCATGACGGAGTATCTGGAGGCGCTGCTGGCCCTGCGCCTGGGCGACTTCGAGGACGCGGCCGTCCGGTGGCGGCGCGCCCTCGACCTGGCCCGGGCCGTGGGCGACCGCATCATCGGCAGCGCGATCCTCGCGCATCTCGGCATCGCCCTGCGCGAGTCGGGACGGCACGAGGAGGCCCTGGCCGTCCTGCGGGAGTCCGTGGACGAGGTGCGCGGCCGGAACTCCCCCCACGGGCTGACCTTCGCGCTCGTGCACACGGCCCACACCCGGCTGGACGTGGACGAGGGCGACGACGTCGCGGAGCTGCTCGCCGAGGCGGACGAGGTCGCCCGCCGGGCACGCAACCCCCGCTGCCAGGCGTGGGCGGCGTGGGGGCGGGCACGCATGGCCCGCGTGCGCGGGGACGCCGGTGCCGCCGTCCGCGAGTGCCGCCACGCGCTGGCGCTGCTGAAGGAGGGCGAGTTCCCCTGGGCCAGGGTCCGCCTGTGGTCGTTCCTGGCCGACTGCGCGGAGGCGGCGGGCCTGCCCGGCGAGGCCGCCCGCGCCCGCGAGACGGCCGCCACGCTCACGAACTGATCACGTATTGATACGCCGGTGTTCGCACCGGTCGCCCGAGAACCCCGCCGACGCAAGCGCCGCCCGCAGTTCGGCCGGGTCCACGACGCCGCGCAGGCGCAGCAGGCCTCGCGCGGCGTCCACTTCGAATGAGGAGACGCCCGGAACGTCTCGTACGTGTCTGCTCAGGAGACGGACGCATCTGCGGCACAGCAGGGCCGGCACGCGCACAGTCGTCTCCTCCGCCCCCTGACGGCTCTGGTCTGCCATGCCGTTCAGCGTGCCGTCCCGGTCTGGCGGCCGGCTGTCCGTCCGCTGTCCGGACCTGTCAGATGCCGCAGGGGACGGGCAAAGCCGGCGGCAAGCCCGCGAACAGCCCGGACCGCGACGCTCATGACATGAACCTCATCGTCTCCGTCCTTCCCGAGCTGATCCACCTTCGGCATCACGAGCTGCTGCGGCAGGCCGAGCAGCACCGGCAGTACCGGCAGGCCCGGGCCGTCCCCGCCACCCGGCGCTGGGTGCGGCGCGGCCCGCTCGACCCCCGCTGACCGCGACATTCAGGAGTCCCCCATGACCATCACATCTGTGCGTACCGACGTCGCCGCGCTGGCCCGCGACGTCGTGAAGATCTACGGCCGCGGCGAGACCGCCGTACGGGCCCTCGACGGCGCGACCCTGTCGATCCCCGCCGGGCGGTTCACCGCTGTCATGGGGCCGTCCGGGTCCGGCAAGTCCACGCTGATGCACGTCATGGCCGGCCTGGACACCGTGGACGAGGGGCAGGTGCTCATCGGCGACACCGACCTCGGCCGGCTCAGCGAGCGGCAGCGCACGCTGCTGCGCCGCGACCACGTGGGCTTCGTGTTCCAGAGCTTCAACCTGGTTCCGACGCTGACCGCCGCCGAGAACATCGTGCTGCCGCTGACGCTCGCCGGGCGGCGCGCCGACCAGGCATGGATCGACGAGATCGTCGCGATGCTGGGGCTGGGCGACCGGCTGCGGCACCGGCCCGCCGAGCTGTCCGGCGGGCAGCAGCAGCGGGTCGCCGTGGCCCGCGCGCTGGCCGCCCGCCCGCGGATCGTCTTCGCCGACGAGCCGACCGGCAACCTCGACTCCCGGGCGGGGGAGGCGCTGCTCGGCTTCCTCCGCCACGCCGCCCACGAGCTGGGCCAGACCATCGTCATGGTCACCCACGACGCGAACGCCGCGGCGTACGCCGACCGGGTGGCCCATTTCGCCGACGGCCGGGTGGTCGCCGTCACCGGCGACGAGGGGAAGTGACCGCGATGTGGAAGCTGATCATCCGTAACACCGTCGCCCGCCGGGGCAGACTGGCGCTGACCCTGCTCGCCGTCCTGCTCGGCGTCACCTTCGTCACCGGCAGCCTGGTGCTCACCGACACCTCACGGCGGCTGCTCGACGACCAGTTCCGTACGGCTGCCGCGGGGGTCGACCTGACCATCCGCGACGCCGCCGCGTTCGACTCGGCGATGGGCGTGGAGGTCGAGCGCGACCCGCTGCCCGCCGAGGTCGCGGACCGCGTCCGCGCGGTGCCGGGCGTGGCCGCCGCCACCCCCGTCGTACGGGGCCGGGGGCTGATCGGCGTCGGCGGGAAGACCATCGTCCCGGCGGGCCCGTCGCTGCTGCTGTCCTGGGAGCCCGCCCCGGTCGGCCCGTTCACCCTGCGCGCCGGACGCGCCCCGGCCGCCGGGGGCGAGGTCGTGATCGACGCCGCGACCGCCCGTAGGCACCGCATCGGCCTCGGCACAGAGGTGACCGTACGGGCCGAGCGTGCGGAACGGCTCCGCGTGGTGGGGCTGGCCGGGTTCGGGTCGGGCGAGGGGCTGCCCGAGACCACGGTCGCCCTGGTCACGCTGCCCGAGGCGCAACGTCTGCTCGCACTCGGCGGGGACTACTCGGAGGTCGACGTCGTCGCCGCGGACGGCACGGACGTCCGGCGGCTGCGGTCCGCGGTGGCGGCCGCGCTCGGCTCCGGGTACGAGGTCTCCGCCAGCCGGGACGTCGCCGCCGCCAGCGCGGCGGCGGCCAAGACGCAGATCTCCTCCCTGCAGATGATGCTGCTGGCTCTGGCGGCGGCGGCCCTGCTCGTCGGGGCGTTCCTCATCGCCAACACGTTCTCGATCGTCGTCACCCAGCGCACGCGTGAGCTGGCCGTCCTGCGCGCGGCCGGGGCCACCGGCGCACAGGTCATGCGCTCGGTGCTCGGCGAGGCGCTGCTGGTGGGGCTGGCGGCCTCCGCGGCGGGCACGGGCCTCGGCGTCGCCTGCGCGGCGGGGCTGCGCGACCTCGCCGGCGTCTTCGGAATGACACTGCCCGACGGCGGGCTCGTCGTCACGCCCCGGACCTTCGTCGTCGCGTTCGTGGTCGGCGTCGGTGTCACGGTCTCGTCGGCGTTCGGGCCGGCCCGCCGCGCCGCCGCCGTGGCGCCGGTCGAGGCGATGCGGCGCTCGTCGGCCGATCGGCTCTCCGGGCGGGCCGGCTGGGGCCGTACCGTCACCGGCGCGGTTCTCACCGCGCTCGGTGCGGCCGGGCTGTCGATCGTCCTTGCCGGGCCGGGGTCGGTCGTCGTGCTCGGCGAGGCGGCGGTGAGCACCGTCGTGGGGCTGGCCCTGCTCGGACCGGCGGTCACCCCGGGCCTGGTCCGGCTGCTCGGCAGGCCGCTCGGCGTGGCCGGGGTCCCCGGACGGCTGGCGCGCGAGTCCGCCGCGCGGTCGCCCCGGCGGACCTCCGCGACCGCCCTCGCCCTGGCCTTCGGTCTGGCGCTCGTCAGCTTCACGACCGTGCTGGGGACCTCGATCAAGGAGTCGACCGCACGGTCGTACGCCGAGACGATCACCGCCGACTACGTGGTGGAGAGCGCACGCAACGAGATGCTCGGCGGGCTGCCCGCGCATGTCTATCACCACGTCGGCGAGCTGCCGCAGGTCGCCGTGGCCTCCCGGCTGCGCTACGGCCACTGGAAGGACGGGCAGTCGGTCGAGGCGCTCACCGCGATCGACCCGGTCACGCTGCCCCGCGTCACCTCGCTGCACATGGTCGCCGGACGCCTGGACGCGGTCGCGGGCGGTGGCGTCGTCCTGGCCGCGAACGTCGCCAAGGAGCGGAACCTCAAGGTCGGCGACACCCTGGCGATGACGTTCTCCCGCACCGGCGTCCAGCGCCTCCCGGTGGTCGGCCTGCTGCGCGACCGCGACGCACAGGCGCTGTCGACCGGCTACGTCATCTCGCTGGACACCTACGAACGGAACTACCGCGAGCACGTCGACGCGAGCGTCTTCGTCAAGGTGGCCGACGGAGTGAGCCGCGCGGACGCCAAGAGGGCCATCGAACGGGCCCTGGCCGACGCCCCGACCGCGCAGGTGCGCGACCAGGCCGCGGCCGTCGCCGGGCGGAACGCCATGATCGACCAGGTCCTGGGCCTGGTGAGTGTGCTGCTGATGCTCACCGTCCTGATCGCGCTGCTGGGCATCACCAACACCCTGGCCCTGTCGATCATCGAGCGGACCGGGGAGCTCGGGCTGCTGCGGGCGGTCGGCATGACCGGTGCCCAGATGCGCTGGATGATCCGCGGTGAGGCGGTCCTCGTCGCGGCCCTGGCGATCGTCGCCGGAGTCGGCCTGGGCGTCGCGTTCGCCGCGGGCACGGTCGCCGCCCTGGGCCGCACCGTTGAGGCCACGCTCACGGTGCCGGTCGGCCAGCTCCTGCTCGTCGTCGCGGTGGCCGCCCTCGCCGGCCTGCTGGCCGGGCTGCTGCCCGCGCGCCGCGCCGCAAGGCTCGACGTGCTCACCGCCATCGCCACGTCGTGACGTTCCCCGAGGAGCGCGACAGCACCTCGAGAAGGCGTCCGGGCGTGTCCACCACGGCGATGAGACGGGGATGGGCGAACTCGGACGCCTCGCCGAACCCCCAGGTGACGGCGATGCTCCGGACCCCGCAGGCGGCCGCGCCGGCGACGTCCTCCCGGCGGTCGCCGACCATGACGGCCGCCCCGGGCGGGGCGCCGAGGACGTCGAGCGCGTGCCGGACGACGTCGGCCTTGTGCCGCCGTGACCCGTCGAGCGTCGCCCCCGCCACGTACGCGAAGAAGCCGTCGAGCCCGAAGCGCGCGAGGATCTTCTCCGCGAAGACGGCCGGTTTCGACGTCGCCACCGCCAGCGTCCAGCCGCCGGCGACGAGAGCCTCCAGCACGGCGGGGACTCCCGCGACGACCTCGCATTCGTACATGCCGCCGGCGGCGTAGTGCTCCCGGTAGGCGCGCACCGCGTCGTCCACGCGCTCGGGCGGCACGCCGAGGCGGAGGAAGCCGTCCTGGAGGGGCGGGCCGATCAGGGCGCGCAGCCGCCCGTGCGGCACCTCGGGCATCCCGGCCGCGGACAGGGCGTGCCGGAACGAGGCGACGATGCCGGTCTCGGGATCGGTGAGCGTGCCGTCGAGGTCGAACAGGCAGTAGCGGGTCACGTGTGCCGTCCGTCCGGCGCTCCGGCGATCACGGCGTCCAGCAGGAGGGAACCGGCGCCGAGCAGGGCGGCGTCGCGCCCCGAGCGGGTGGTCGCGATCTCCAGGTCGCGGGTGGCCAGCGGCAGGCATCGCTCGTACACCGCGGCGCGGATCGCCGCGATGAGCGGTTCGGCGGGCGACAGGCTGCCCCCGACCACGATCGCGTCGGGATTGATGAAGTTGACCAGCACGGTCAGCACCTCGCCGATGAGCCGGCCGGCGTTGCGCACCAAGGCGGTGGCCTCGGGCACCCCGTCCTCGACCAGCGCGACGATGTCGGCCGGCCGCCCCACCGCGATGCCCTGCTCGTTGAGCACGCTCATGAGCGCCGCGCCGCTGGCGTAGGCCTCCAGGCAGTCGTCGTGCCCGCAGGAGCAGGTGACCGACGAGTCGCTCCTGACCCGCACATGGCTGATGTCCCCGGCCGCGCCGCGCCCCCGGTGCAGCCTGCCGTTCACGATCACGCCGCAGCCGATGCCGCTGCCGGCCTTGAGCACCATCAAAGTCTCGCACTTCGGCCACGACCTGGCCTCCCCGACCGCCATGAGGTTGGCGTCGTTCTCCACCAGCACCGGGAGATCGAAGTGCGCGCCGAGGCGTTCGGCGACGGGGAAGTTGTTCCAGCCGGGCATGCGCGAGGGCGCGACGACCCGGCCGGACGCCGGGTCCACCGGCCCCGGGACGCCCGTACCGACCCCGCGCAGCGGCACCCCGGCCGGCCCGTGCTTGTCCAGCAGTTCCTCGAACGCGGCGGCCATCCAGTCGATGGTCGCCTCGGGGCCCTCCGCGATCTCACAGGGGCGCTCCTCGACCACCAGCGGCGTGCCGCTGAGGTCGAGCAGGCCGAGCCGCGCGTGATGCGCGCCCAGGTCCGCCACCGCGAGCAGTCCGGCGGTGGGACTGAGCCGCAGCCGCCGGGGTCGCCGGCCGCCGCGCGAGGTTCCCTCGCCCTCCTCCACCAGCAGCCCGCTGCCGATCAGCTCCTCGACGCGCAGCGAGACGCTGGAGGCCGCCAGGCCGGACAGGCGGGCGAGTTCGGCCCGCGACTCGGCCTGACCTGCGGCGACGAGGCGCAGGAGGTCGCCCTGCGCCCCCCGCACCGGCAACCTCTCTTTGCCTGGCATGGAGGTAGGAATACCACGAGTTGGCTTAGGCCGCCAATGCGTTGACTTCGACCAGAATCATCCATTACGGTCCGCCATATCTTCGATTTCGAAGGAAGATGATGATGATTCGGGTACGAGGCCTCAACAAGTGGTTCGGCGACCACCACGTGTTGCACGACGTCGACCTCGACGTGGCCCGCGGCGAGGTCGTGGTGGTGATCGGCCCCTCCGGGTCCGGCAAGTCGACGCTGTGCCGGTGCCTCAACCGGCTGGAGGCGGCGGACTCGGGCGAGATCCTCATCGACGGCGTCCCCGTGCCCGAGGAGGGCCGCGCGCTGGCCCGGCTGCGGGCCGACGTGGGGATGGTCTTCCAGAACTTCAACCTCTTCCAGCACAAGACCGTGCTGGAGAACGTGATGCTCGCGCCGATGAAGGTGCGCGGCGTGAGCCGTGCCGAGGCCGAGCGCACCGCCCGCGAGCTGCTGGCCCGCGTCGGCATCGCCGAGCAGGCCGGCAAGCAGCCCGCGCGCCTGTCGGGCGGGCAGCAGCAGCGGGCCGCCATCGCCCGCGCGCTGGCCATGCGGCCCAAGGTCATGCTCTTCGACGAGCCGACGTCCGCGCTGGACCCGGAGATGATCGGCGAGGTCCTCGACGTGATGACGGGCCTGGCCGCCGACGGCATGACCATGGTCGTCGTCACCCACGAGATGGGCTTCGCGCGCCGCGCGGCCGACCGCGTGGTGTTCATGGACGGCGGCCGGATCGTCGAGACGGGAGAGCCGAACGCCTTCTTCGACTCGCCCCGGACCGATCGGGCCAGGGACTTCCTGGCCAAGGTACTCACGCACTGATCGCAAAGGATGGTGGACCCCGATGGTGTCCATTAAGCGCGTGGCCGCCGTCGCCGCCGTGGCGATGGCCGGCCTGACGGCCTGTGCCGGGACGGACTCGGCCGGCTCCGCCGTGCCGGGCGCGGCCGCGAGCGACGGCGGGGGCGGCGTGCTCGCCAAGGCGCCGGTGGCCGCCGCCGCGGACATCCTGCCCGGCTCGACGATGGAGAAGATCAAAAAGCGCGGAGAGCTGATCGTCGGAGGCTCGCTCGACGCGCCGCTGCTGTCCCAGCAGAACCCGGTCACCGGTGAGGTGGAGGGCTTCGACGCCGACCTCGGCAAGGCGCTGGCCAAGTACATCATCGGGCAGCCGAAGGTGAAGATCGTCAACTCGGCGTCCGAGACCCGCGAGGCGCTGCTGAGCAACGGCACCGTCGACGTGGTCTTCCAGACCTACACGATCACTCCTGAGCGGGCCAAGCAGGTCTCCTTCGCCGGGCCGTACTACTCCTCCGGCCTGTCCATCGCGGTCAAGAAGGGCACGACCGGGATCTCCTCCCCGCAGGACCTGAACGGCAAGACCGTCATCGCCGGGGCCAACACGCCCGCGATCCCCGCGATCAAGAAGCTCGCGCCGCAGGCGAAGATCATCACGTTCGGCGGCGACCCCGAGTGCGTCCAGGCGCTCGAGCAGGGCCGCGGCGTCGCCTACGTCCAGGACGAGACGCTGCTGGCCGCCGACGCCCAGAAGGACCCCCAGCTGCAGATCGTGACCCAGCCCTTCACCCAGGACCCGTACGGCATCGGCCTCAAGCACGGCGACGACCAGTTCAAGAAGTTCGTCAACGACTGGCTGAGGAAGATCGAGGCGAACGGGGTCTGGCAGGACATCTGGAAGAACTCCCTCGGCACGGTCGTGCAGGGTGAGCCCCCCACGCCGCCGGAGATCGGCTCGGTCCCGGGTTCCTGATGTCGGCGCTGTTTGATCACCTACCCGAGCTCTGGCAGGGGCTGGTCGTGACCCTCCAGATGACCGTGGTGTCGTTCGCCGGCGCCGTGGTCGTGGGGCTCGTGATCGTGGCGATGCGGGTCGGGCCGGTCCCGGTCCTGCGCGCGGTCGCGACCGTCTACGTCGAGGTCCTGCAGAACCTCCCGCTGCTGGTGCTGCTCGTGCTCGCGGTCTTCGGGCTGCCCGAGATCGGGCTCGAGGCCGGCCTGACCACCACGGCCGTCGTGGTGATCGCGCTGTACGAGGGTGCCTACATCGCCGAGGCCCTGCGTTCGGGCGTCAACGCGATCTCGGCCGGTCAGGGCGAGGCGGCCCGGGCGCTGGGACTGACGTTCGGCCAGTCGCTGCGCCACGTGATACTGCCGCAGGCGCTGCGCACGGTCGTGCAGCCGATCGGCAACATCTTCATCGCGCTCACGATGAACACCTCGCTCGCGGCGGCCGTGGGCGTGGTCGAGCTGACCGCGGCCGCCAACCGGGTGAACCTGCTGGAGGCGCAGCCAATCCCGATCTTCGTGGGGGCGGGCCTGGCGTACGCGGCGATCGCCGCCTGCGCCGGGTTCGTGACCGGGAGGCTCGAACGGCGGCTGGCGGTGGCGCGATGAGCACCCTGCTGTTCGACGAGCCGGGCCCGCGCGCCCGCCGCCGCATCCGCCTGGCCACCATCGCCGGCGTGCTGGTGCTGCTCGCCCTGCTGGCCCTGGCCGTACGCCAGTTCGCCGCAAACGGGCAGCTCGCCGCCGAGCGCTGGCAGCCGTACGCGACCTGGCCGATGTGGCGCTACCTGCTCGGCGGGCTGTGGTCCACCGCGCTGGCCGCCGTCGTGTCCGCCGCGCTCGCGATGGCGGGCGGGATCGCCCTGGCCCTCGGGCGGTTGTCGCGGCGCCGCTGGGTCCGCTTCCCGTCCGCCGCGTACGTCGAGGCCGTGCGGACGATCCCGGCGCTGCTGCTGGTCTACCTCGTGCTGTTCGCGCTGCCGAGGTACGGCCTGGACCTCCCGCTGTTCTGGAAGCTCGTGGTGCCGCTGGCCGTGTCCAACGCGGCGGCGTTCGCCGAGATCTTCCGGGCCGGGATCATGTCGGTCGAACGGGGGCAGGGGGAGGCCGCCCTGGCCCTCGGGCTCACCCACGCGCAGTCCATGCGGCTGGTCGTGCTGCCGCAGGCGGCCCGCCGGGTGCTGCCCTCGATCGTCAGCCAGTCGGTCGGCCTGCTGAAGGACACCTCGCTCGGCTTCGTCGTCAGCTACACCGAGCTGCTCTACAGCGGCAAGGTCCTGGCCAACTACAACGGCCTGCTCATCCAGACCTACATCGTCGTCGCGCTGGTCTACCTCGTGGTCAACGCGTCGCTGTCCGCGCTCGCCCGCTTCCTCGACCGCTCCGTCGCGGGCGGGGGCGGGCCAGGCAGGAGGAAGATCACTCGTGTCCGTCGCTGAATACGCGCCGCTCGCGGAGGTCGTGCGGTCCGGTTTCGTGGAGAGCGTGCACTTCGGCAGCGTGGTCGCGCTGTCGCCCGGCGGCGAGGTCGCCGTCGCCCGCGGCCCGGTGCACGCGCCGGTGCTGCCGCGCTCGTCGGCCAAGCCGTTCCAGGCCCTGGCCTGCCTGCTCGCCGGGGCGCGGCTGCACGGCCCCGCGCTCGCGATCGCCGCGGGCAGCCACACCGGCGAGGACTTCCACGTACGGCTCGTGGCCGAGATCCTCGGCGAGGCCGGGCTGGGGTTCGGCGACCTGCGCTGCCCGCCCGACTGGCCGGAGGACGAGGCCGCCCGGCGGGACCTGGTGCGTGCGGGCCTCGGGCCGTCGCGGGAGCGGATGAACTGCTCGGGCAAGCACGCCGCCATGCTCGCCGCCGCCGTGGCCTCGGGCGCGCCCGTCGCCGGCTACCTCGACCCCGATCACGTGGTGCAGCAGCGGGTCAGGGCCGTGGTGGAGGAACTGTCGGGGGAGAAGGCGGCGCACGTCGCCGTCGACGGATGCGGCGCGCCGCTGTTCGGGATCTCGCTGACGGGCCTGGCCCGCGCCGTACGCGCCCTGGTCGTGTCGGCGCCGGGGACGCCGCCGCGGGCGGTCGCCGACGCGATGCGCGCCCATCCGGAGTATGTCGGCGGGACCGGCCACGTGAACACCCGGCTGATGCAAGCGCTGCCCGGCGCGGTGGTCAAGGGCGGCGCCGAAGGGGTGCTGGTCGTGGCCCTCGCCTCCGGGCACGCGGCGGCCGTCAAGGCGATCGACGGCGGTCCCCGGGCGACGACCGCCGTCGCGCTCGCCGCGCTGCGGGCCGCGGGCGCGGACGTCCGCGCGGCGGCCGAGTTCACCACCATCCCGGTGCTGGGCGGGGGCGTCCCGGTCGGCGAGATCCACGCGGCTTTCTGAGGGGGATACATGAAGTACGAGATCTGCATCGACAGCACGGCCGGGGCCCTGGCCGCCGAGCGCGCGGGCGCGCACCGGGTGGAGCTGTGCGCCGCGCTGTTCGAGGGCGGGCTGACGCCCACGCTGGGGATGGTCGAGGCCACGCTGGCGGCGGTCTCCTCGATCCGGGTCCACGTGATCATCCGGCCGCGGGGGGGCGACTTCGTCTACGACGAGCACGAGGTGGCGGCCATGGTCAGGGACGTCGCGGCGGTACGCGACGCCGGGGCGCAGGGGGTCGTCATCGGTGCGCTCACCCCCGAGGGGGAGGTGGACACGGAGGTGGCCAAGCGCCTGATCGACGCGGCCGGCGGGCTCTCGGTCACCTTCCACCGGGCCTTCGACATGACGGCCGACCCGTTCGCCGCGCTGGAGACGCTGGCCGGCCTGGGCGTCGACCGGGTGCTCACCTCCGGCCAGGACAGCTCCGCCCTGGAGGGCGCGCCGCTGATCGCCGAGCTGGTCCGGCGGGCGGGCGACCGGCTGATCGTCATGCCCGGCGGCGGCATCACCCCGCGCAACGTGGGGCGGGTGGTCGAGGCGACCGGGGCCGAGGAGATCCACTTCGCCGCCCTGGTGGACGAGCCCAGCCCGGCCGTCCACCGCAACCCGTACCCCTTCATGGGCGGCGAGCTGCGCCAGCCCGAGTACGTCCGCCGGGTCACCTCGCCCGCCCTGGTCGCGGAGGTGATCGCCGCGGCACGGGGCTGAGCCGTGAGATGACCGGCGGCCAGAAGGGGTAGACCCGTGGGCGGGAGGTGAGGCCGATGCCCCCGCCGGAGCGGAGCCGGCCCCATCCGGGGCCCGAGGAGGGCGTACGGCACGGCCGGCTGTCCGCCCGCCCCGTCGCGACGGCGCCCCGGCACGCCGAGCCCGTCCGGCCGGGGCTGCACCGCCTGGGCGGCCGTGCCCTGCTCTACGTGCCGTCCGCCCCGCGGCCCGGGCCGTCCCCGCTCGCCGTCGTGCTGCACGGCGCGGGCGGCGCCGCGGAGGAGGCGCTGGAGTGGCTGCGGCCCCAGGCCGAGGAGTACGGCGTGCTGCTGCTCGCGCCGCAGGCCGTCTCCGGTACCTGGGACATGATCGTCGGCGGGTACGGCGCGGACGTGTCCAGGATCGACGCCGTGCTGGAGGAGACGTTCTCCCGCACCGCCGTCGAACTCGGCGGGGTGGCCGTGGCCGGCTTCTCCGACGGCGCCTCGTACGCCCTGTCGCTCGGCCTGGCCAACGGCGACCTGTTCCACGCCGTGCTCGCGTTCTCCCCGGGGTTCATGGCGCCCATGATCCGGCACGGCCGCCCCCGGATTTTCGTCTCGCACGGCGTCTCCGACCGGGTGCTGCCGATCGACCATTGCGGCAGGCGCCTGGTCGCCGAGCTGAGGGAGAGCGGCTACGAGGTGACGTACGAGGAGTTCCGCGGCGGGCACCAGGTGCCGCCGGAGACCGCCGCCGCGGCCGTCCGGTGGTGGCTGGCTTCGCAGTGACGCCCGGCGCCGGGCCCCTCGGCACACTGCGGGCGGCGTGATTTGCCCGGGTTCCCGGCGGTCGTGGCGCCACCACCGGATCCGCCCGTGAGGCGGCCGTCCGAGATCCCGCGTCCCGGGGGCGCGCGTCGGGGGCGGAGTCGCGTTCGAAGATCGTGACGGGATGATCGTGGCGGTGCGGAACCCGGGCATGTTCAGCGTGGGTTCGCAGGCGTCGCCGGAGCAGGTGCCGCCAGACAGCATGCCGAAGTCGCCGTAGCCGGTCGCGAACGGAGATCGGGGAACACGGGCAAGCTGCTCGGCCCGCCCGGGGTTCACGCCTAGGAGCCGAGCTGCACCGCCTGCTTCCGCACCTTCCGGACATCGGCCGGGCGCCTTTTGAGCCCGGCGGCCTTCAGCGGGCGCTCATGATTCTCCCAGGATTACCCTCTACCGTGACCGGATGTTCGTCGATGCTGTGGAACCCGCGCGGGCGCAGCTTTCGCCGCAGGCGCCGCGGCAGGGGTGGCTGGACGCCTTACGCGGTGTGGCCGCGCTCGTCGTGGTGTTCGAGCACTGCCTGGACCCCCTGTTTCCCGAGGTGCGCGCGGGTGCCGGCCAATGGTTCAACTTCGGCCAATACGGCGTGCTCGTGTTCTTTCTCGTCAGCGGCTACGTCGTGCCGGTCTCGCTGGAACGCCGCGGCAGCGTCGGCGGGTTCTGGATCGCCCGGGTCTTCCGCCTGTATCCCCTGTGGTTCGTCGCCGCGGCGGCCGGGACGGTGTTCGGCGCGGTGGGCGTGTACGCGACGCTGCCGAGCCAGCTCGCCGGCAATCCGGGCATCTCCGTCCTGGCGCACCTGACGATGCTGCAGGACCTCCTTCAGGTGGTCAGCGTCGTCAACGTGTTCTGGACGCTGTCGTACGAAATGGTCTTCTACCTGCTCGTGACGGCGATGTTCGTGGCGGGCGCGCGCCGGGCCGGCACCACCGGCATGCTGACGTTCGCCGCGGCGGCCGTCACCGTGGGCGGGCTGCTTCCGGCGGGCGCGCTGTCGCGGAGCGCCGGCACCGCCCGGGTCGTGGTGATCACGGCGGTGGTGTTGCTCGCGGCGGCCGCGTCGCTGGCCTGCCGCGGGCGGCTGCGCGTGTGCGGCACCACGGCCGCGGCCGTGCTGGCTGTCGTGCTGCTCGCCGCCAACAGCCGGATCGGGGCCTGGCAGAGCCTCGCCATCCTCGCGACGATGTTCGCCGGCACCGTGCTCTACCGGCTCGACCGGGGACAGCTTCGCTGGAAGCGGAGCGGGTGGACGCCGGCGTGCGTGCCGATCGCGTCCATCGGCGCCGCGTGGGCCTTCGGCCCCGGCTGGGGCATGCCCGACGACCAGGCGCTGGCGTACACCCGGGGGTGGTCCACGGCCGTCGCCGCGGCCTGGGC
>JADGHC010000412.1 GCA_019689655.1 Microbispora sp. | reverse complement strand
GCCCGGTCCCGCGCGCCGTACGCCGCGAGGTCGGCCGCGCCGTGGACCAGGTCGGCCACCCGGGCGGCCAGGGCGGCGCGGGCCGGGGCGATCCGGGCCGACCAGCGCCGCGCGGCCGTCGCCGTGCCCGCGGGCAGCAGCATCCCGGCGACGAGCAGGCCGGCGGCGAGCACGACCGCGGCGGCGGGCAGCAGGAAGCCCGCGATGACCACGGCGGCGACGCCGGTGATCAGCGCGGCGACGGCCGGCAGCAGGCAGCGGACGAGCAGGTCCTGCACCGCGTCGGTGTCGTCCACCATGCGGCTGAGCAGGTCGGCTCCGCGGTGCGGCAGCGGCCCGGCCGGGATCAGCGCCCGGTACAGCCGCTCGCGGGTGGCGGCCTGGGCGCGCAGCGCGACGTCGTGCCCGGCCAGGCGCTCGCCGTACCGGAACACCCCCCGGGTGGTGGCGAACGCCCGCACGGCCACGATCGCGACCGAGAGCGCCGCCAGGGGCGGCTGTTCGGCGGCCCTGGTGATCAGCCAGGCGGCCGATGCGATGAGCGCGACTCCCGCGAGGTCGGCCGCCGCCCCGGCGAGCCCGGCGAGCACGAGCCGCCGGACCATGCCGGTCCGGGCGATCACGGACAGTGGCGTGACCGGTGCCGTGCCGCTCATCGGACCTCCCCGCCGTGCGCGGGAACCGGGGGGACGATCGCGCCGCCGTCGAGGCGGACGACCCGGTCGGCCAGTTCGATCATCGCCGGGCGGTGCGCGACGATGATCGCGGTACGGCCCTCCGCCAGCCGGCGCGTGGCCGCGACGATCGCCGCCTCGCTCCGGCCGTCGAGCCGGGCGGTGGGCTCGTCCAGCAGCAGCACCTCGGCGGCGGGGCGGCAGAAGGCCCTGGCCAGCGCGATCCGCTGCCGCTGGCCCGCCGACAGGTTCGCGCCGCGCTCGCCGAGCACGGTGTCGTATCCCTGCGGCAGCGCGCCGGCGAACTCCGCCACCCGCGCCGCCTCGGCCGCGGCCCGGATCTCCTCCGGCGTGGCCGCCGAGCCGAGCGCGATGTTGTCGGCCACCGAGGCCGCGAACAGGTGCGGGCGCTGCGGCACGAAGGCCAGGCGGCGCCGCCACTCGTCCAGGTCGAGATCGGCCAGGTCGGCCTCGTCGGCCAGCACCCGGCCCCCGGACGGGGTGGTGAACCCCAGGAGCAGGTGCAGCAGCGTGCTCTTCCCCGAGCCGCTGGGGCCCACGATCGCCACCCGCTCACCCGGTTCGACGACCAGCGAGACGTGGTCGAGCGCGGCCTCCTCCCGGCCCGGGTAGCGTACGGTGACCGCCTCCAGCCGGATCCGCGGGGGCCCGGTGCGCGTGGTGCGTGCGGCGGGCACGGTGCGCGGCCGCCGCGCCTCCTGCTCGTGTGTGATGACAGCGAACGCCTCGTCGGCGGCGGCGACCCCCTCCATGGCCGCGTGGAACCGGGTGCCCATCACACGCAGCGGCAGGTACGCCTCGGGGGCCAGCAGCAGCACGAGCAGCGCCGTACGCAGGTCGAGCGAGCCCGACAGCAGCCGCAGCCCCACCGGCACCGCCACCAGCGCCAGCGACAGCGACGCCACGAGCTCGAGCACCAGCGACGACAGGAACGCCACCCGCAGCGTGCGCATGGTCGCGGTGCGGTGCGCGTCGGCCACCCGGCGGATCACCGACGCCTGGTAACGCGCCCGGCCGAACGCCCGCAGCGTCGGCAGGCCGCGTACGACATCGAGGAAGTGGCCGCCGAGGCGGGCCAGCGCGCGCCACTGCCGCTCGGTCACGGTCTTGGTGGTCCACCCGACCAGCGCCCCGAAGATCGGGATCAGCGGCAGCGTGAGCACCACGATCACGGCGGTGCCCAGGTCGGCGGCGAAGAGCCGGACCACGACCGCGAGCGGCACGACCCCGGCCACGGCGACCGACGGGAGATAGCCGGTCAGGTAGGGGTCGAGCGCGTCGAGCCCGCGGCCCGCGAGCGTCACCAGCTCGCCGGACCGGTACGAAGGCCCGAGGTCCCCGGCACGCCCGAGGAGCAGCCGCCGCAGCGCCGACTTCAGCGCGGTGGCCGCACGGCCCGCGAGCACCCCCTGCGCCCAGCCGAGCAGCCCGCGGAAGGCGACGACGAGCGCCAGGGGGAACAACGCGGCGACCGCGAACCGGCCGGAGAGCACCCCCGCCAGCAGCTCCGCCTGGACGAGCACCAGCAGCCCGGCCGCCACCGCCGCGCCCAGGCAGCAGGCGAGGTGGAGCCGGACACTCCGCTCGGCGCGGGCCAGCCGGAGGAGATCCTTGTGCAACGGTCTCCAATCAGAAGAACGTCGGCAGGGCGCCCTTGGAAAAGGTGCGCCACACCCATACTTGCGCGCCCACGAGAATCGGGGCGACCGGCACCACCATGACACTCAGCACCGTCAGTGTCTGATCCGGGGCGGCGTTAGCGAGCATGTGGCCCGCCACGATCACCATGACCACGGCCGCGGGTACGGCGGCGGCGCAGGCCGACAGCAGCAGCGCGCGCCCGCCCCGGCGCGGGCCGTCCTGCAGCCGCCAGGCCGCGAAGGTGCGCCCGTGCCAGGCGAGCAGCGCGAGCAGCGCGGCGCCCGCGGCGAGGCCCGGCAGGTCGAAGGGCGAGGCGGGCAGGCCGCGCACGACCGCCATCAGGATCGCGCCCCAGGCGAGCGCCAGCCCCGCCGAGCCCACCGTGAGCGCGCCCTCCCACACCGGCCGCCAGGAGGCCCCGGCCCTGCGGCGGAACCACAGCCCCGCGTCGCGCACGATCCACGCCAGCAGCAAGGCGACGACCAGGGGATACAGGCGGCTCAGCGCCCGGCCCTCCAGCACCGGGAACGCGCCGAACAGCACACCGGCGAGCGCGACCAGCCACACCTCGTTGGCCAGCACGAACGGGGCCATCGCGCCGACGAGGCGGTCGCGGGCGGCGGGGGAGCGGCCCAGCACCGGCAGCAGCACGCCGAGCCCGATGTCGAAGCCCTCCAGGGCGAAGTAGCCCGCCAGCAGGACGGCGAACGTCAGCAACCAGAAGATCTCCATCACGGGCGTGTCCTCTACAGCGAGTGGGCGGGGACGGGCTCCGCGGCGAGGGGGAGGTCCGCGCCGCCGAGCGCGACCTGTCCCGGCCCGCGCCGTACGGCACGGGCGATGAGGGCGTAGTCGACGACGGCGAGCAGCCCGAGCACGCCGGCGAACCCGGCGAAGGAGGCGATGACGTCCGCCCGGGTCAGCCCGGGGGTGAGGGCGTCGGCCACGGAGAGCTTGCCGTACACCAGCCAGGGCTGGCGGCCCACCTCGCGGACGAGCCAGCCGAAGATGGCCGCGGCGAACGGCAGCGGCGTCATGGCCATGAGGAACGGGTGCAGCCAGTGCCAGCGCGCCAGCAGGTCGCGGATGAGCAGCGGCGCCAGCACTAACATCACGGTGAACTGGATGAGCTCCCCGATCAGGATCATCAGGCCGAGCGAGACGCCGGGGATCAGCCCCTCGAACTTGCCCGGCTGGACGTCTCCGACCGGTCCGAACTGGGCGTACCCGAACGCGACCGTGATCAGCGACCCGGCGAGGGCGGTCAGCACGCCGATGCGCAGCGAGCGGGTGAAGAACTCCCGCTCCTGGGTGCGCCGGAACAGGTGGTAGGCGCTGGCGCCCATGACGACGAACCCGCCGGCGAGCAGTCCGGCGCCCAGCACGTGGGGGAGCGCGAAGACGAGGGTGGGGTTGGTGAACAGCGCGCCGAAGTCACGCAGCACGAGCCGCCCGCCCTCCTCGGCCGCGCCCACGGGGTGCTGCAGGAACGAGTTGGCGACCATGATGAACAGGGCCGAGGTGTACGCCGTCAGCGTCACCAGCCAGATGCAGGCCACGTGGAGCCGGCGCGGCAGCCGGTGCCAGCCGAAGATCCACAGGCCCAGGAACGTGGACTCCAGGAAGAAGGCCAGCAGCGTCTCGAGGGCCAGGGGTGCGCCGAACACATCGCCCGCGTAGTGCGAAAGGCCGCTCCAGCTCAGCCCGAACTGGAACTCCATGACGAGCCCGGTGAGGATGCCGAGCGCGTAGTTGATCACGTAGATCTGCCCCCAGAAGCGGGTCATCCGCTCGAGCAGGGGGTTCCCGGTGATGGCGTACCGGGTATGCATGATCGCCACCAGCGGGGCCAGCCCGAGCGTGAGCACGACGAACAGGAAGTGGAGGCTTCCGGTCACCGCGAACTGCAGCCGGGCGAGGCCGGCGACGTCCATTGAGTCCTCCTTAAGTAGGCTGTCTATATATAGACAGCCTACATATACACTCGACCTATGAAGACTCGACCTATGAAGAACCGGGATAGGCTTCGGGCGTGAACGCCGACGCGCTCCGGGGCCATATGGATGCCCTGCTGCTCTCCGTACTGGAGCGCGAGCCGCTGCACGGCTACGCGATCATCGAGGCGTTGCGCGAGCGCAGTGGCGGCGTGCTCGACGTGCCGTCGGGCACGGTCTACCCCGCGCTGCGCAGGCTGGAGCGCGCCGGGCTGCTCGCCGGCGAGTGGGCCTCCGACGGGGGCCGCAGACGGCGGACCTACCGCCTCACCGACGCCGGGCGCGAGGAGCTGGCGGGGGAGCGGTCGGCCTGGCGGTCGTTCACGACCGCGATAGGGAGGGTTCTGGATCCGCTGAACTGAGAGCGGAAACCGCCCTGGTGCAGCGCAGGCAGTGCGCCGCGCTGTACAGCTGCCACACGGAGAGCAGGTCGCTGATCAGCGTCACGGCCACCCCCGGCGGGTAGCTGCTGAACCCCTCCGGGCCGTGCGAGGCCACCGCCAGCGTGAGGCCCACCACCCCCACGAGGGGCACCTGGATCCAGATGAACAGGCCCAGCCGCCGGATGAGCAGCACGGGACGGCGGACGCGCCGTACCCCCCTGCCGAACGCGAGCAGCGCGACGCCGCCGATCACGCCCACCCCGAGCTGGAACAGGTCCAACGCCCTGGCCAGCGGCCCGAACCACACCGGTCTGATCTCGGCGGCGTGCGGGCTCTCCGGGAAGACCCGCCAGATCACCGCCCACATGAACGCGATGAGCGGCACGCTGAGGAACAGCAGCGCGGCCGTACGGCGGCCCTGGGTCACCGTCAGCTCCTCTTGGAAGCCCGGCGCGACCTCGGGCACGGTCCCGAAGTCGGCGACCGCCAGCCGTTCCGCCTCGGCCCGGGGGAGACCCTCCATCTCGTACGCCTCGGCCGCGTCGAGCAGGCTGTCGCGCGCCTCGGTCAGCAGGTCGCGCTTGGCCCCGCCCGGCCCCCGCAGCGCATGACTCATCGACGCGACGTACTCGTCGATCGGACCCGCGTTCCGCATCGTCCCTCCCCGGTCTGCCCGCAAGCGTATGGCCGGTGCGCCCGGGGGTGCATCAGGGCGATCCCTGAGCCGGTCCCGAGGTCGTGGTCTGGCACATCATCGTCCTCGCCGGCAGCGTGTCGCCGGTCTCGGCCCGCGGCAGCTCGGCGGACCGGCCACCTATCTCACCCGTGCGCCATCGACTGAAGGGTGTTGGTCGCGGGTGCTCCCGCTCCTCTCCTCGCCTACCGGCCCCTCCCCGTCCGCCGGGCCGTCGCCGCACCCGCCAAACCCCACCCTCGAAACC
>JADGHC010000411.1 GCA_019689655.1 Microbispora sp. | reverse complement strand
CCGGCGGATGGCTCACCGGCGTCGCGGGCGCCGCGGGATGGGAGACGGGCGGCCTGGTGCCGGGAGGCAGCGACGAGGACCCGGCCGGCGGGAAGGACCCCTGCGGCCGGGACCCGGCGTGCTGCACCGGCGGGTACGACGGGGAGACCGGTTCCGCAGGGTCGCCGCCGCTGATCGCGTCGCGCAGCGCCGACACGAACGCCTGGCACGTCGGGAACCGCTCGTCCGGCGACTTGGCCAGCGCCCGCGTGATCACCGGGTTCACGGCGTGCGGCAGGTCCGGCCGGTACGGCGTGAGCGGCGGCGGGTCGTGGGAGACGTGGGCGTAGAGCAGCGCGAGCTCGCTGTCCCGCTGGAACGGCGGCTGCCCGGCGAGCGCCTCGTACACCACGCAGGCGAACGCGTACAGGTCGCTGCGGCCGTCGACCGGCAGGCCCCGGATCTGCTCGGGGGCGACGTAGCGCGGCGTGCCCATGAAGTGGCCCTGGCTGGTCAGCCCGGCCTCCGCCGAGGAGCTCTTGGTCAGCCCGAAGTCGGTGAGGTAGACGTGGCCGGACCGGGTGACCAGGATGTTGGCCGGTTTGACGTCGCGGTGCACCAGGCCGTGGGCGTGCGCGGCGTCCAGCGCGGAGGCGATCTGCGTGAACAGCGGGTAGGCCCGCCCCACCGGCAGCGGGCCCTCCTCCTGCACGAGCCTGCGCAGGTCGCTGCCCTCGACGTAACGCATGGCGATGAACAGCAGGTCGTCGCGCTCGCCGGCCTCGTACACCGGGATGATGTTGGGGTGGTCGATGCTGGCCACCATCCGCGACTCCCGTACGAACCGGTCGCGGAAGCGGTCGTCGTGCGCCAGCTGCGGCGCGAGCACCTTCAGCGCCACGGCCCGCCCGAGCCGCCGGTCGCGCGCCCGGTAGACGGTCGCCATGCCGCCCCGCCCGACGACCGCCTCGACCGTGTAGTCGCCGAGCCGCCGCCCGACGAGCGGCGGCATCACGGGCCCCTCCGTCATCCGGCATCTCCCTCGAGCGATCCGCTGGTCACGAGCCGGCCCCGGCGACCGGGTTTCCGCAGTAGCCGCAGAAGCGGTGTCCCCGGCCCAGCCGCATGCCGCACTGCGTGCAGAACCGCAGCTGCGCCTGCCCGTGCGGCGGGGACGGATCCGCGGGGGACGCCAGCCCGCCCGGCGGAACCGCCGCCCCGGGACCGGCCGGCGGCGGCCCCACGACCTCGGGAGAACGGGCGGCCTCGGCGCCGAACGCCCGCGTCACGGCGTACGGCGGCCAGGAGGTCTCCGTGGGCGGGTAGGACGAGCCCGCCTCGGACGCCGGTGTCCCGGTTCCGTCCGCCCGGCCGTCCGTCGCGCTCCTGCGCCGCAGCAGGACGACGCCGGCGGCCAGCAGGGCGAGGACCACGGCGCCGCCGGCCGCCCACACGTACGCCGGCACCTGCGACGTGCGCGGCTTCGCGGGCACCGGGGACACCACCGGGCCGGCGCCGGCGTCCTCCACCGTGCCCGCCTTGGCCCGGGCGATCCGCAGGTGATCGGCCGCGACCGCGTGATCGGGCCGCAGGTTGAGCACCTGCTGCAGCGCCGGTATCGCGCCCGTGTAGAGCTTGTTGTGGTAGGAGGCGAGCGCGTTCTCGTACACCACGTCGACCGGGCCGCGGCGCGCGGTGACCCCGGCGGCGACCAGGGCGCTGCGGATCTCGTCGGCGGGGGTGACGGTCAGCGGCTCCCCGCCGCCCCCGGCGACGAACCCGACCACCTCGCTCTTGTAGTCGTCCACGAGCGCCGCGCCGGCGGCGCCCTCGTCCAGCAGCTTGAGCACCTTGTCGCGCTCCTTGACGCTCCGGCTGCCGGGCGGGTCGAGATGCGCGGTGTCGAGCTTGGGCGGCAGCTTCGCCGACGGCTTGCCGGTGAGCGTCATCACGTCGAGCGACTCGACCTGCGGGCCGAGCGTCGTGCCCAGCGGGACGGTGGGCAGCGACTGCTTCTCGCCGCCCTTGGTGACCTTCAGCACGGCCGGGGACGCCGGGGACGTCCCGGCGGTCAGGATCTGCGCGGGCAGGCCCCCGGGCGGCGGCGGGTCGAGGTAGGGATGGACGGTGACGTCCGTCGTGACGTCGGCGATGCAGGTCGAGTCGGTCCGCTGCGGCGGATAGCACGCCTGGAGCCGGCGGTCGAGGTCGGGGTCCGTCAGCGAGTGCCGCTTGAAGTCGGCCGGGATCTTCACCTTGAAGTACTCGGCGAAGATCCGGTTGGCGGCGTACACCCGGGGGTCCTCGGCGGCCTGCACCACCTGGGTCGCGGTCACCACCACGCCGTCGGGCGCGACCGTGAAGCCGCTGCCCTCCGCCAGATCGACGTCGTACTCCCGGACCATCTGCTTGATCACGCCGCGGTCGTCCAGCAGCGTGATGCGGACGTGGGAGGAGGACTCCACGCGTACGGCGCCGGGGGTGACCCGGTCGGTGGAACCGTTGGGGTGCTGGTGGAGCATGGGCGCCGCGAGCGCGGCGAGCGCGCCCAGCCCCGCGAGAAGGGAGTGCAGGCTGGGCATCTGCGTCTCCTATGCCTGTTCGGATCGATACCAGCGTCTCAGTGCGGACAGTGTTCGACAAGGTGGGTCTCGTGACCGACACCCACTTGATACAGGGCGATGATCGCGCCGTCGCTTGACGACGGCTTGCAGTGCGATTGCCCCCGCCCCGGGCGGCCGGGCGCCGCCCCGGCCCGGCCTCAAGAGCGACTTATCGCCACAAGGCGGCGCGTGTGTATATTTTTCGCGTAAAGACTCACACGACGGGAGATTTTTCATGAATGCGTTCCCGGCGGTCCTGTTCGACGAGGCACACAGCGAGGCATGGACGATCCGGCGTGAGGTCGCCGAGGCCATGAATCCCGCCCACCCCGACGACAACAGCTACGCGGAGGCCGCCGGGGCGCTGCGGCGGCTCGGTCATACGGTGCGCGCCCACACCGAGGGCCCGGTCACCCCGGACGTGCTGGCCGCGTGTGACGTCTTCGTGGTCGCGCACCCCTCGGCCGAGCGCTGGGAGCGCACCACCGGAATCGGCAGCCCCGTCTTCTCCGCCGAGGAGATCGACGCGATCGAGGCGTACGTCGCGGACGGCGGCGGGCTGATCGTGCTGGCCGAGCACGAGCAGGACAAGTACGGCAGCAACCTGGGCGAACTGCTGGCCAGGTTCGGGGTGACGGTCGAGCACACCACCGTGCAGGACCCCGGCAACTGCCACAACAAGGTCGCCACCTGGGTCCTCGGCGCCCCCTCGGCGCAGGCCGTGACCGAGCCGGGCGGTGTGGCCCAGGACCTGCTCGCGGAGGTCAGCAGGGCCTGCTTCTACCGCGCGGGCACGCTGGGCGCGCCGGCCGGGGCGAGCGTGCTGTTCACGACCTCCGCGTCCGCCGACCCCGCCGGCGCCCCGCTCGTCGCCGCCGTACGGCACGGCAAGGGCCGGGTGGTCGTGCTGGCCGACTCCGACCTGTTCGGCGACGACTCGATCCGCGACTACGACCACGAGAAGCTGTGGGGCAACCTGGTGACCTGGGCCGCCCGCGTGCCCGAGGCGTCCGGCGCCGCCCGCGAGCCGCGCCCGGAGGTGTCGCGGGAGTTCGCCCGGCTGAAGGCCGCCGTCGAGCGGCTGCGCCCGCTCCAGGCCAAGGACGGCTCGATCGCCGGCGACCACGACGAGGCCGTGACGTGCATCAGCGAGATCGTCGACGGCATCGCCCGGCTCGCGCCGCACTTCCCGCACGACGCCGAGTATCTCGACGCGGTGATGAAGGACTTCCGCTCGTGGGTGGCGGCCGGGCTCGGCAAGCCCGACTTCCTCGACTCGCTGAACCTGTTCCACCCCGACGCCCAGCGGATCGACGGCCTGGAGCACCTGGTCGTCTTCCCGATGTACACCCAGAACGGCAACCCCAACCGCAACGTCGAGGCGGTCTGGATCCGGGTCGTGTGGCCCGACTGGCTCGCCGAGCTGGAGCGGAACGGCTACGACAACCCGATGTTCGTGCCGATCACGTTCGTCGACTTCACCGCCGGCTACGACACGAACTCGGCCGTGCTGTTCCCCGAGACCGTCGTGGTGCGCGAGACCCCGCCCCGCTTCACCTGGGGCGGCATCTTCTGCGACCGGGAGGCGGCCAGGTTCCGCCGGGTCAGCGAGGCCGCCGCGGCCACGCTCAAGCTGGAGCTGCCGCCGGACGCCGCCCGGCTGCTGGCCTCGCAGGACCTCGCCCAGGACACGTTCGTGCTGTGGGACCTCATCCACGACCGCACGCACAGCCACGGCGACCTGCCGTTCGACCCGTTCATGATCAAGCAGCGCATGCCGTACTGGCTCTACAGCCTGGAGGAGCTGCGCTGCGACCTCACCGCGTACGGCGAGGCGGTGAAGCTGGAGGCGGCGGGCGTGCCGCACGCGCGGTACGTGCAATACGCCATCCTGTTCGACCGGTTGTTCCGCTTCCCGATCACCGGCGAG
This sequence comes from Microbispora sp., assembly GCA_019689655.1. Classification (GTDB taxonomy): domain Bacteria; phylum Actinomycetota; class Actinomycetes; order Streptosporangiales; family Streptosporangiaceae; genus Microbispora. Next base: position 1,152 of record JADGHC010000411.1, on the reverse strand, counting down.
CGGGTGCGCAACTACGACGGCCTCGGCGGCCAGCTCCTGTTCGCCTACCTGCACCGGCAGGGCATCGTGCGGTGGACCGACAACCGGCTCGGCATCGACTGGTCGCGGGTCGCCGACGGCGTCGCCGACCTGCGCGGCGAGGTGGAAAAGCTCTACCGCGACGGCATCGACCGGTCCAAGCGCGCGCACTGGCTCGCCGCGCACGAGCTGGTCGCGACGTACGTCGAGCCCGACCCGGCCTCGGTCTGGAAGCAGGGCGTGCAGGCGCTGCCCACGGACCAGAAGGCCATGGTCGACGCCGTGCTGCCCGACGAGTTCCCCCTGAGCATGTTCTACGAGGCGCTGCGCCGTAAGCTCGCCGACGTGGTTGAGTCGACCCGGGGCATCCGGGCGTGAGCGCGGACCGCGTGGGTGAGATTGTGAGGAGCGTGCGATGAGCAGAGTGATCGTGGTCACGGGGGCGGGCGGCCCGGCCGGCCGCGCGGTCGTCGCGAAGTTCACCGAGCTCGGGGACACGGTCATCGGCGTGGACAAGACCGGCGCGGACGGCTGCCTGCCCGTCGACCTGCTCGACCGGGACGCCGTACGTGCCCTGGCCGAGCGGGTGCGGGCCGAGCACGGCCGGGTGGACGGCGTCATCCACCTGGTCGGCGGCTGGCGGGGGTCGAAGACCTTCGCCGAGACCTCGCTCGGCGACTGGAACCTGCTGCACGACCTGCTGATCAGGACCCTCCAGCACGTGTCGCTGGAGTTCGAGCCGCTGCTGCGGGCGAGCGGGGACGGCCGGTTCGTGATCGTGTCGGCCCGGGCGGCCCAGCGGCCGACCCAGGGAGGCGCGGCGTACGCGGCGGCCAAGGCCGCCGCCGAGGCGTGGACGCTGGCGCTGGCCGACGCGCTGAAGGACACCTCCGCCGCCGCGGTGGTCATGGTGGTCAACGCGTTGGTGCACGATGAGATGAGGGCCGCGAATCCGGACAAGCCATATCGGACCTTCACCGACGTGAAGGACCTGGCGGCGGCGATCGCGGGCCTGTGGGACGAGAAGCCGGCTGCGGTCAACGGCCGCAGGATCGACCTCGCGCCCTGATCCACGGATCTACGCTGCAAGCCGGGCCCGGGGGGGGGGGGGGGGGGGCCGCGGCCGCGGCCCCC
>JADGHC010000410.1 GCA_019689655.1 Microbispora sp. | reverse complement strand
GATTCCCGGCTGATCCCCGACTGATTTTCGACGCGAAAGGACGGGCGAGTGAGCGGGCTGCGGATCCCGGTGGAGGGCCAGGACGGCGCCGGCGGCCTCGACGGCGCGGGCACGGCGTCCGCGGTGAACGTGCTGGCGCCCAACCCGTCGCCGATGACTCTCGACGGCACCAACACGTGGATCATCGGCGGGGCGGACGCCGTACTGGTCGTCGATCCCGGTCCGGACGACGAGGCGCACCTGCGGCGGGTCGCCGAGCGGGTGGACGGCCGCCGGGTGACCGGCATCCTGCTCACGCACGGCCACCCCGACCACAGCGAGGGCGCGGGGACGCTCGCGCGGATGCTCGGCGCGCCGGTGCGGGCCCTCGACCCCCGCCACCGGCTGGGCGAGGAGGGCCTGGGCGACGGCGACGTCGTGACGGCGGGCGACGTGGAGGTGCGCGTCGTCGGCACGCCCGGTCACTCGTTCGACTCGCTGTGCTTCTGGCTGCCCGGCGACCGGGCGATGCTGACCGGCGACACCATCCTCGGCCGGGGGACGACGGTCATCGCCCCCGACGGGGACCTCGGCGACTACCTGCGCAGCCTGGACCGGCTCAGGCAGGGCGCCGAGATGCTGGAGGCCACGGTGCTGCTGCCCGGCCACGGGCCGGTCCTGACCGATCCTCGCGGGGTGCTCGACGCGTACATCGCGCACCGGCGCGAACGGCTGGACCAGATCCGCGAGGCGATCCGCAGGGGCGCCAGGGACGCGCGCGAGATCGTCGAGATGGTCTACGCCGACGTGGACCGGTCGCTGTGGCCCGCCGCCGAGATGTCGGTGGCGGCCCAGCTCGACTACCTCAAGACGCTGTAGCCGGGCTGCTCAGCGGGAGCGGTTGTAGAGCCGGTCCCTGTCCATGATCACCACGGCCTTGGCCTCGATGCGCAGCCAGCCGCGCTGGGCGAAGTCGGCCAGGGCCTTGTTGACCGTCTCCCGCGAGGCGCCCACGAGCTGGGCGAGCTCCTCCTGGGTGAGGTCGTGGTGCACCCGGGTGCCGTCCTCGGTCTTCTGCCCGAAGCGGTCGGCCAGGTCGAGGAGCTGCTTGGCGACCCGGCCGGGCACGTCGGTGAAGACGAGGTCCGCCAGCACGTCGTTGGTGCGGCGCAACCGCTGGGCCAGGGCGCGCAGCAGGTGAAGGGCCACCTCGGGCCTGCCGGTCAGCCACGGCCGCAGGTCGTCGTGGCCCAGCCCGGCCAGGCGTACGTCGGTCAGCGCGATCGCCGAAGCCGTACGCGGACGGGGGTCGAACAGCGACAGCTCGCCGAACATCTCGCCGGGGCCGAGCACGCTCAGCAGGTTCTCCCGGCCGTCCGGCGCGGTGCGCGCCAGCTTGATCTTGCCTTCGAGCACCACGTAGAGCCGGTCGCCGGTCTCGTTCTCACTGAAGAGGATGCGGCCCTTGGGCAGCTCCACTTCAGTGATGCTCGCTCGCAGAGCCGCGGCGCTCTCACGGTCGAGCGCGGAGAACAGCGGCGCCTTGCTCAGTACTTCCTCGGTGCTCACGGTGCCTCCTTGCTGCGGGCGCGCTCGGTCGCCGGCTCCGCGCTAGCCATTGTGACCCACGCTCCCCGCGGCGCTTTGGGGGTGTCCCGTCACGTCGCATGGGCCTGGATCCGGGCTCGCGGTGGTCTGCGTCGTACCTGCGAAACAACACAATCTAGGCGGAACCTATTCTTACGCCCACTGCGCGCTCGACCGGCTCTGGCTGCCGGTCATCCCCCGCACAGTGTATTGCCCTGAGTGGGGACAAATTTGCAAGAACCCGCTGCTTAGGTGGCATCTCTGGCAAGGCATGACGAGGGATCGCACCAGCGGCCCGGGGCCCCGCGTTTGCGGCATGGCGGCGGGCGCGGCCGCGCATGACCGGGGAGCGGGCCGGGGGCCCGAGGCCCTACGCTTGCGGCATGGCGACGAACACGGCCGCTCCGCGACGGCGTAAGCGCCAGGCCGAGACCCGCCTGGGTCTCGTACGCAGGGCGCGGCGGATGAACCGGATCCTGGCCGAGACCTACCCCGACGCCCACTGCGAACTCGACTTCGGCAACCCCCTGGAACTGCTGGTCGCCACGATCCTCTCGGCGCAGTGCACCGACAAGAGGGTCAACATGGTCACTCCGGTGCTGTTCGCCAAGTACCGGACCGCGGCCGACTACGCCGGAGCCGACCGCGCCGAACTCGAGGAGATCATCAAGTCCACCGGGTTCTTCCGTGCGAAGGCCAACAGCATCATCGGCATGGCGCAGGCCCTCTGCGAGCGCCACGGGGGAGAGGTCCCGGACACGCTGGCCGAGCTGGTCAAGCTCCCCGGAGTGGGCCGCAAGACCGCGAACGTCGTGCTCGGCAACGCCTTCGGCGTCCCCGGCATCACCGTCGACACGCACTTCCAGCGGTTGGCCAGGCGCTTCGGCTGGACGACCGCGACCGACCCGGTGAAGATCGAGCACGAGGTCGGCGAGCTGATCCCCAAGTCCGAGTGGACGATGCTGTCGCACCGGATGATCTGGCACGGCCGGCGCATCTGCCACGCGCGCAAGCCCGCCTGCGGCGTGTGTCCCCTCGCCGCGCTCTGCCCGTCGTACGGCACCGGGCCCACGGACCCGGACGAGGCGCGCAAGCTGGTGCGTACGGGTCCGTTCTCCTGACCATGTCATGATCGGGAAGCTCGCGCGGTCTCCCGTGGTTGTACGGCACGCGCGGGCTCGCGCGTGCCCGGCGTGACGATGTGGAGGTGGTCGTGGCTCCCGCTTGGCTGACGGAGCTGGCCGCGAAGGCCGCCCACAGCCCCGTTCCCACCGCGTTGCGGCCGCCGGCGAACGGCGCCGGCCGGTCGGCCGCGGTGCTTTTGCTGTTCGGCGAGGGGCCAGACGGGCCCGACATCCTGCTCATTCAGCGCAGTTCGAAGGGCCGGGTGCACGCGGGCCAGCCCGCCTTCCCCGGCGGCGGCGTCGATCCCGGCGACGACGGCCCGATCGGCGCGGCACTGCGGGAGGCCCGGGAGGAGACCGGGCTCGACCCCGCGGGCGTCGAGGTCGTCGGCACCATGCCCGAGCTCTACGTCTGGCGCAGCGCCAACCGGGTGACACCCGTGCTCGCCTGGTGGCACACGCCCTGCGCCGTGCACCCCGCCTCTCCCGACGAGGTCGAGGTCGTGGAGCGGGTCCCGGTGGCGGAGCTGGTGGACCCGGCCAACCGGCTGCGGCTGCGCCATCCGCGCGGCATCGCCCCCTCCGTGGCGTTCCGCGTACGCGGCCTGCTCGTGTGGGGGTTCACCGCCGGCGTGCTTGACGGCGTGCTGACCGCGGCCGGCTTCGCGCGTCCCTGGGACCAGTCACGGATTGAGGATCTTCCCCCCGAGATCGTCGACCTGGCCGCACGCGGCTGAGCCTTCCGGGCGCGGCCGTGGCCCGCCCGCGGATGGTGGCGAGACCGGACAGACGTCCCCGCGGCGGATAGCGTGGCTATACCGTGGAAACTGTGCGCGGCGATCTTCTGGATCTCATCCTGATCGGCCTGGTGGTGGCCTTCGCGATATCCGGCTATCGGCAGGGCTTCATCATCGGGGCCTTCAGCTTCATCGGGTTCGCCGGCGGCGCCATCTTGGGACTGTTTATCGCGCCCCCACTGGCCGGAGCGATCGTCAGCGGCGACATCGAAAGGGCCCTGTTAGCCATCGTCATCGTCTTCCTGACGGCGACGGTCGGGCAGTTCGCGTTCTCGACCATCGGCGCGGTGGCCCGCAGCCACGTCACCTGGGAGCCGGCCAAGGCGGTCGACGCCTTCGGCGGCTCGGTCGCCAGCGGCCTGTCGGTGCTGGCCTTCGCCTGGCTGATCGGTTCCCTGCTGGTCTCGATGAGCATCGGCCAGCCGCTGATCAAGGATCAGATCAACGGATCCGTCGTGTGGCAGACGGTCGACGAGGCCATTCCGGACGGGGTAGACGCGCTGCAGAAGCAGTTCAGGGACTTCGTCAGGACGTCCGAGTGGCCGCAGGTCCTCACCTCCATCGGCGGCCAGAACGTGCCCCCGCCGGACGAGAGCCTGATCAACAGCAGCCCCGCCCTCGTACGCGCCCGCAGGGCGATCGTCAAGGTCCAGGGCACGGCTCCTAGCTGCCGCAAGCGCATCGAGGGGACCGGGTTCGTCTACGCCCGGCAGCGGATCATGACCAACGCGCACGTCGTGGCCGGGGTCACGGAGGGGCTTCAGGTGACCGACTACGACGGCAACCGCTACGACGCCCGGGTCGTCCTGTACAACCCCGAGCGTGACATCGCCGTCCTGTTCGTCCCGGGGCTGCCGATGAACCCGCTGCGTTTCGACATGAACGCGGAGACGGGCGACAACGCGATCATCGCCGGCTACCCGAAGGGACATCCCTTCACCCCGCTCGCCGCGCGTATCAGGATCAAGCAGCGCGCCGAGTCGTACGACATCTACAACCAGCACAAGGTGGAGCGCGAGGTCTACGCCATCCGGGGCAAGGTTCAGCCGGGCAACTCGGGCGGGCCGCTGCTGAGCCCGGACGGCCGCGTGTTCGGAGTGATCTTCGCCGCCGCGACGGACCAGCCGGAGACGGGTTACGCCCTCACGGCCGAGGAGGTCATGTCCGACGCCAAGAAGGGCAGCGACGCCGTCGCCCGCGTGGGCACGCTGGATTGCGACTGAGGCCCGCGGGCGGGACGGACTGGACGGATTTCAGACGGGCCGGAGCGTTTCCCGTCCGCGGGACGGCGCCTCGCGGACGGAGGCCGGCACCACCGGCCGACCGGTGACGGGTGCCTGGCTCACTCGGCACGGGCCAGGCGGGCCAGGATGGCGGAGACGGCGGAGCCGGCGTCGGCGTGCCCTTCGTCGACGGCGGCGGTGATCGTGTCGGCCTCCACGGCCAGGGCCCGCAGATCCAGCCCGAATGGCCGCGTCGAGCCGTACGCGCCGAGCCGGGCGGACCCGCGGGTCAACAGGGCGGCGGCGCCGGAGGGGTTGCCCCGCTGGATGTGCGTGAGCCCGACGCAGATCTGCGCGAGACCCTGCCACAGCTCCCGTTCCTCGGCCGGGCCCGTCTTCCAGCGCGCCTCGAACACCTCGTGGGCATGGAACGGCCGGCCCGCCGCGAGCAGCTTCCTGGCCTCCTCCAGCGCTTCCTCGGCCGTGGGGGCGTAGTCGTCCGGCACCCTCGGCACTCCCTCTGTGCCTTTGGCAAGCGGCCTGCCGTACTCGTCGCGAGGGCGTGCATTGCGGGGGCGACCCGCTTCGTCACGGTCACGCATGGTCTCTCCGCAGGGCGCGTGGGTGGTTCACAGCGGCCGAAGCGCCGGCGATCTCCTTGGGACACCCGGAGATCAACCAGGAAGTTGGGCCACTTCAGGCCACATTTCTACTATCTTCCTCAAGATCACGGGTACCGGATCCGGCAGCCGGGAGCAGTCACCCGGGGTGATCAGGGGCGCATGAGGCCGGCGGCGGCGGGGACGATGCGTGCCTGCCAGGGGGATCATGCGTGGTGGCTACGGGTATTTTGCGCGGCCGCTATGGGGACCATTGCCGGCGTTGGGGGACTATGCGTGCCGGCTACGGAAACCATGCGCGGCTACGGGGACCATGCGCGGCTACGGGGACCATGCG
>JADGHC010000015.1 GCA_019689655.1 Microbispora sp. | reverse complement strand
TAGCAGCATCACGCCCGCCGACGTGGAGGGCGGCGCCGAGGGCGGCGGGGCAGCGCCGGGGCGGCCGGGCCGGGTGTCGCTCGGCGGGCTGCCGCTCAACCTCCGTTCCAGCGGCATCTACATCGCATTCGCGCTGATCATCGCCTTGTTCTCGGTGCTGACCGACGGCGCACTGCTGGAGCCGCAGAACATCTCCAACATCATCGTCCAGAACTCCTACATCCTGATCCTCGCGATCGGGATGATCCTGATCATCATCGCCGGGCACATCGACCTGTCGGTCGGCTCGGTGGTCGCGGTCACCGGCGCGCTGGCCGCGGTGCTCATGGTGAACATGGACGTGCCGTGGCCGCTGGCCCTGCTGATCACGCTCGTCGCCGGCGCGCTGATCGGGGCCTGGCAGGGGTACTGGATCGCGTACTTCGGCATCCCGGCGTTCATCGTCACCCTGGCCGGCATGCTGCTGTTCCGGGCGCTGACCCTCACCGTTTTGGGCAACCAGGGCATCGGCCCGTTCCCCGACCAGGTCCGCACGCTGGCCAACGGCTTCACCGACGGCTGGCTCGGCAACGTCGGCCTCGGCCCGCTCGGCGGCGCCGACCTGTTCAGCCTGCTGGTCGGCATCGTCACGATCGCCGGCATGGTCCTCGCGCAGTGGCGCGCCCGGGCCGCGCGCAAGGGCTACGGCCAGGCGGTGGACTCCCTGGCGCTGTTCGCGCTGAAGATGGCGGCCGGAGCCGCGCTGATCCTCTTCCTCGTCGTGCAGCTCGCCCGCTTCAAGAACCTGCCGTGGGTGCTCGTGCTGCTGGCGGTGCTCGTGCTGGCGTACTCGCTGATGGCCAACCGTACGGTCTTCGGGCGGCAGATCTACGCGATCGGCGGGAACCTGCAGGCGGCCGTGATGTCCGGCGTGAAGGTCAAGTCGGTCGTCTTCTGGATCTTCGTCAACATGGGGGTGCTGTCCGCGATCGCCGGCGTCATCTTCGCCGGCCGGCTCAACCAGGCCGGTCCCACCGCGGGCAACAGCTTCGAGCTGGACGCGATCGCCGCGGCCTTCATCGGCGGCGCGGCCGTGCAGGGCGGCGTGGGCAAGGTGGTCGGCGCGATCACCGGCGGCCTGATCATGGCGGTGATCAACAACGGCATGTCGCTGATCGGCTCGCCGAGCGAGCGGGTCATGCTCGTCAAAGGCATCGTGCTGCTCGCCGCGGTGGCGTTCGACGTGTGGACCAAGCGCAGGGCAGGCACCACACGCTGATGGCCGCGGACATCGACGGCAACCACGGGCCGCCGGCTCCATCGCCGGCCGGCGGCCCCCGCCCCCGCACCCACGTCCCTGGAGGTTGAATGTGAACGTTAACAGCGACCGTTATGTGGTCGGTGTGGATTACGGCACGTTATCCGGCCGCGCCGTGGTGGTGCGGGTGAGCGACGGCGCCGAGCTGGGCAGTGCCGTCCACGAGTACACCCACCGGGTGATCGAGGACACGCTGCCGGGCTCCGGTGTCCGGCTCGGCCCCGACTGGGCGCTGCAGGCGCCGGCCGACTGGATCGACGTGCTGCGGCACGCGGTGCCCAAGGCGCTGGCCGCCGCGCGGGTGCCCGCCGAGCACGTGATCGGCATCGGCACGGACTTCACCGCCTGCACGATCCTGCCCACGACCGCCGACGGCCGCCCGCTGTGCGAGGAGTTCCCCGGGCGGCCGCACGCCTGGCCGAAGCTCTGGAAGCACCACGCGGCCCAGCCCCACGCCGACCGCATCAACGCGGTGGCCGCCGAGCGCGGCGAGCCGTGGCTGGCCCGGTACGGCGGCAAGATCTCCTCCGAGTGGGCCTTCGCCAAGGGGCTTCAGCTCCTCGAGGAGGACCCGGAGATGTACGACCGGGCCGAGCGCTGGATCGAGGCGGCCGACTGGATCATCTGGCAGCTCACCGGCGTGGAGACCCGCAACGTCTGCACCGCCGGATACAAGGCCATCCACCAGGACGGCGGCTATCCGTCCGAGGACTTCCTGGCCGCGCTCAATCCCGCCTTCTCCGGATTCACCCGGAAACTCGGCCAGGAGCTCGCGCCGCTCGGCGGCCTCGCCGGCCACCTGACCGCGCGGGCCGCCGAGTGGACGGGCCTTCCCGAGGGGATCGCGGTCGCGGTCGGCAACGTCGACGCCCACGTCACCGCCGCGGCGGCCGACGCCGTGCGGCCGGGCCAGATGGTCGCCATCATGGGCACCTCCACCTGCCACGTCATGTGCTCCGACAAGCTCGCCGAGGTGCCCGGCATGTGCGGGGTGGTGCGCGACGGCATCGTCCCGGGGCTGTGGGGCTACGAGGCGGGCCAGTCCGCCGTCGGCGACATCTTCGCCTGGTTCGTGGACAACTGCGTGCCCGCGTCGTACGCGGAGCGGGCGGCGGAGGCGGGCGTCGGCCTGCACGAGTACCTGACCTCGCTCGCGGCCGGGCAGAAGGTCGGGCAGCACGGGCTGGTCGCGCTCGACTGGCACGGCGGCAACCGCTCGGTCCTCGTCGACCACACCCTGTCCGGCGTGATCGTCGGCCAGACGCTCGCCACCCGCCCCGAGGACGTCTACCGCGCGCTCATCGAGGCCACGGCGTTCGGCGCCCGGACGATCGTGGAGACGTTCGAGGCGTCGGGCGTGCCGGTCGAGGAGATCGTGGTCGCCGGCGGCCTGCTCAAGAACCGCTTCCTCATGCAGACCTACGCCGACGTGCTGCGCCGCCCGCTGTCGGTGATCGGCTCCGACCAGGGGCCGGCCCTCGGCTCGGCGATCCACGCGGCCGTCGCGGCGGGCGCCTACCCCGACATCACGGCCGCCGCGGCGGCGATGGGCAAGCGCGAGGCCGACGCCTACGTGCCCGACGCCGGCCGGGCCGACGCCTACGACCGGCTGTACGCCGAATATCGCAGGCTGCACGACCACTTCGCGGACGGTGCGATGCTTCACCGGCTCCGCGCGATCAGGAACGAGGCCAGTGCATGATCGATGAGCTGCGCAAAGAAGTCTGCCGTCTGCACGCCGAGCTGGTGCGGTACGGCCTGGTGGTGTGGACGGCGGGCAACGTGTCGGGCCGGGTGCCCGGCGAGGACCTGTTCGTCATCAAGCCGAGCGGCGTGTCGTACGACGACCTGACCCCCGAGTCGATCGTGGTGTGCGACCTCGACGGCAACCTCGTCGAGGGCGACCTTGCCCCCTCCAGCGACACGGCCGCGCACGCCTACGTCTACCGGCACATGCCCCACGTGAACGGGGTGGTGCACACCCACTCCACGTACGCCTCGGCGTGGGCGGCCCGCGGTGAGGCGATCCCGTGCGTGCTCACCGCGATGGCTGACGAGTTCGGCGGGGAGATCCCCGTCGGGCCGTTCGCCCTGATCGGCAACGACGACATCGGCAAGGGCATCGTCGAGACCCTGACCGGGCACCGCTCCCGCGCCGTCCTCATGCGCAACCACGGGGTGTTCACGATCGGCGAGTCGCCGAAGGCCGCGGTGAAGGCGGCTGTGATGTGCGAGGACGTCGCCCGCACCGTGCACATCTCCTGCCAGCTCGGCACGCCGCTGCCCATCGAGCAGGCCGACATCGACAGCTTGTACGACCGCTACCAGAACGTCTACGGACAGAGGAGTCACCTGTGAGGCTATGGTTTCTGACCGGCAGCCAGGGCTTGTACGGCGAGGGCACGCTGCGGCAGGTGGCCGAGCAGTCCCGGCGCATCGCCGAGCAACTCGGCGAGTCGCTGCCGTTCGAGCTGGAGTGGCGGCCGGTGCTCACCGACGCGGCGGCCATCCGCCGCGTCTGCCTGGAGGCCAACGGTGACGACGAGTGCATCGGCCTGATCGCGTGGATGCACACGTTCTCCCCGGCCAAGATGTGGATCGCCGGGCTGGACGCGCTGCGCAAGCCGCTGCTGCACCTGCACACGCAGGCCAACGTGGAGCTGCCGTGGAGCTCCATCGACATGGACTTCATGAACCTCAACCAGGCCGCGCACGGCGACCGCGAGTTCGGCTACATCCAGACGCGTCTGGGCGTGCCGCGCAAGACCGTCGCCGGCCACGTGAGCGACCCGTCGGTGGCGGCGCGCATCTCCGCCTGGGCGCGGGCGGCGGCCGGCCGGGCGGAGGTCGGCTCGCTGCGCCTGGCCCGCTTCGGCGACAACATGCGCGACGTGGCGGTCACCGAGGGCGACAAGGTCGAGGCGCAGCTGCGGTTCGGGGTCTCGGTGAACACCTACGGGGTCAACGATCTGGTCGAGGTCGTGGACGCCGCCGCGGACGCGGAGGTGACCGCGCTCGTCAAGGAGTACGAGGACCTCTACCAAGTGGCGCCCGAGCTGCGTGCGGGCGGGGAACGGCACGAGTCGCTGCGCTACGCGGCCCGCATCGAGCTGGGCCTGCGGCACTTCCTGGAGGGCGGGGGCTTCAAGGCGTTCACCACGAACTTCGAGGACCTCGGCGGGCTGCGCCAGCTCCCCGGCCTGGCCGTGCAGCGGCTCATGGCCGAGGGGTACGGCTTCGGCGGCGAGGGCGACTGGAAGACCTCGGTGCTGCTGCGCACGATCAAGGTGATGGCGGAGGGCCTGCCCGGCGGCACCTCGTTCATGGAGGACTACACCTACCACCTCACCCCGGGCGAGGAGCTCATCCTCGGCGCGCACATGCTGGAGGTCTGCCCGTCGATCGCGGCCGGCACCCCCTCGTGCGAGATCCACCCGCTGAGCATCGGCGGGCGGGAGGACCCGGTGCGGCTGGTGTTCGACGCCGCACCCGGCCCCGCCGTGGTGGTCGGCCTGTCCGACATGGGGGAGCGGTTCCGGCTGGTGGCCAACGAGATCGACGTGGTCACCCCACCGGAGCCGCTGCCCAACCTGCCGGTCGCCCGGGCCGTGTGGCGGCCCCGGCCCGACCTGCGTACCTCCGCCGAGTCGTGGATCACGGCCGGCGCCCCGCATCACACGGTGCTGTCCTCGGCCATCGGCGCCGAGGAGCTGACCGACTTCGCCGACATGCTCGGCGTCGAGCTGCTCGTCATCGACGAGACGACCACCCCCCGCCAGTTCGCCAAGGAACTGCGGTGGAACCAGGCCTACTACCGGCTCGCGCAGGGCTTTTGACAGAGCACACGGGCCCCTTCCCCGGCGGGGGAGGGGCCCGTCGCGTCAGGCGGCGTGCCGGGACACGGGCCGCGAGGCGAGGGCGGCCCGGGCCGCCGCGAGCGCGCTGTTGATCGACACCTCGGCGAGCAGGCCGGGCGCCGCCACCTGGTCGCCGGCCAGCCACACGCCGTCGCCGCGCTCGACCGCCGGCCGGTCGCGCCACGTCGTGCCGGGCAGGTCGAGCGCGCCGCTGCGTCCGGCGGCCACGGCGTCACGGCGCCAGGTCGTCCGCCCGCGCCAGTCCGGCAGGGCCAGGTCGGCGAGCCGCTCCAGCCGCGCGAGCGCGGCGGCCTTCGGCTCACCGGGGCGCATCGGCATCTGCATCTGGACGAGGCTCTCTCCGGGCGGGGCCAGGGACGGGTCGGGCAGCGAGTAACGCTCCAGGAAGCCGCCCTCGTCCAGGTCGCTGACGAGGAACATGTCCCGCGAGTCGGCGCGTACCGCGAGGTCGAGCAGGACCGATCGGCCGCTCTCCCAGCGCAGCGAGTCGTCGCCCAGCAGGCCGCGGGCGGCGTCGAGGGAGGTGGCGACGATCACCGGCCCCTCCGGCAGCCGGTCCACCCGCGAGCCGGTCTCGATGCCGACGCCGAGGTCGCGCGCCCGCGCCGCCATCCGGTCGATCACCCGTCCCCAGCCGCCGATCACGTAGCGGACCGACGGGTATTTCGGGGCGAGCACCCGCAGCAGCCGCTCCCAGACGAAGGCCGCCGACAACCGGCCGGGGTCCGCCTCGTAGGTGACGACTCCGATGAACCGGGCGGCCAGGCGCGCGGCGTCGGCGCCGAAGCGGCGGGTCGCCCAGGACTCGAAGTCCTCGTCCACGGGTGCCGCCAGACCACGCCGGGCGATCATCCGCAGCAGCCCCGCCGGGAGCCATGCGGTGAGCCTGCCCTCCCGGCGGAACCGCGTCCGGACCAGGCATCCCGGCCGTTGCGCCGCGTACGGCCGGACCAGTCCCCGCTCGTCCAGCCACCGCCAGGGCAGGCCGTCGGCGTAGAAGACGTGGGTGCCGTCGTTGGCGACGTACGGCGCGGCGGTGGAGCGGGCACGCCCGCCGAGCGTGTGGTGCGCCTCGTGCAGGACGACGGCCGCACCGCCTTCGGCGCAGGCGATGGCGGCGGTCAGGCCGGCGAGCCCGCCGCCCACGATGGTGATGGTTTCTTTCATGCACTCTCGGACGGATCCCGGGCCGCCATTCGTGACATCTTGTCCGGGTTGGTGATGAGGTAGATCGTGCTCACCAGCCCATCGGCGATCACCAGCGAGACGACCCCGACGGGACGGCCGTCCAGCCGGGCGACGATCGCGGGCCCGCCGTTGACGTCGGCGATCTCCACATCCATCTCCCTGTCCGGGGAAGCGCCAGAGGAGGCCAGGAAGCGCCGGAGCTTCTCCGCGCTCGTGATCGCGATGAGGAAGCGGGCGACCCGCACGGCGCCGATCAGCTCCCGCAGCGGTGCCTTGGCCTTGCCGCCGCCGTCGCCGACCAAGCGGACGTCCGCGGCGAGCAGCGCGGTCAGGCCCTCGATGTCCCCTTCCGCACAGGCCGCGATGAAGCGCTCGGTGATCGTGCGCCGCTCGCGCCGGTCCACGTCGAAGCGCGGCCTGCGCTCGCGCACGTGGTCACGGGCGCGCCTGGCGAGCTGCCGTACGGCGGGCTCACCCCGGCCGAGGATCTCGGCGATCTCGGCGTGGGAGAAGCCGAACGCCTCCCGCAGGACGAACACGGCCCGTTCCAGCGGGGACAGCGTCTCCAGCACGACAAGGAGGGCCAGCTCGACGCTGTCGGAGAGTTCCGCGGACTCCCCGGCGTCCGGCGCGCCGACGACCGGCTCGGGCAGCCAGGGTCCGACGTACGCCTCCCGTCTGGCCCGCGCCCCGCGCAGCCGGTCGATGGCGAGGTTGGTGGTGACGCGTACGAGGTAGGCCTTCGGGTCGGCCACCGACGCGGCGTCCACCTCCGCCCAGCGCAGCCACGCCTCCTGAACCACGTCCTCCGCGTCCGCGGCGCTGCCGAGGATGCGGTACGCCACACCGGTGAGCAGGTGCCGGTGCGTGGTGAAAACGTCGGCGGTCACATCAGGTCAGACGTATCACGCCCGCCGTCGTGTGACATCGCCTTATCCGGTTACCGCTCCGGCGCGGACTCCTATACACTGGCTTGCGTCGCAAGGGGCTATAGCGCAGCTGGTAGCGCACTTCCATGGCATGGAAGGGGTCTGGGGTTCGAGTCCCCATAGCTCCACCACATTTCAAGGGCGGCCGATCGGCCGCCCTTTTTGCTGTTCCCGGACAAGGGAAGCTTCCGATCAGGGCACGCCGAGGAGCCGGAGGACCCGGAACGGACGAGCGGCGGCTGAAGATGACGGTGCCCCGCGCCGGTCGGCGGACCGGCGGAGTCTGCGATGACCACGGCCACTTCCGTAGGTAGCAGGGCGCGGGCGGAGACGTCTGGGTCCACGGGAAGTAGCTGGGCACCCTCGGAGTCGGCGTACGCCCGCACTGCCCGCTTCGCGATCAACTGCCCCGCAGCCGCCCCGGAAGCCATCGTCTCCATCCTCCTGACGACGTCCGGGCAGACGCATTCCGCACGTTCTCGAGATTGCCTCTCACCAAACAGGTTGTGGGGTGGTCGGGTCCCAGCACCCGCTCCCGATCGGTGAGGGTTTGCTCGAACAGGGAGATGGCGCGGGCCAGGTCCCCAGCCGCCTGGCACGCCCACGCGTAAGAGGCGGCCAGCATCGTCTTGCCCACACCAGGAGTGCCCCCAACCGCGCAAATCACCACCGCTCCACCTGCGGATGTCTCACCGCCCAGCCGGTCGTTCAGCTGGTGCAGCAGCTCCTCGCGCGGCTGGAATCCCGGCGGACGCTGCGGGATGTCTCCCTCCACGATTTGACCCGGCACCCGCGGCGGGGGCGGAAGGTGGATGTGCTGGACACCGATGACCGTGCCGCTGAAGGTGTTGTCGCGGAACACGATGTGATCGCCGCCGATGCCGCTCAGCGGCTCATCCCCTGCCATCGTCGTTCCCGTCAACACGGCCGTCGCCGTCCCCATCCACAGAAGTGGGCGGCGTGGGCGGCCGGGGCCCGGCCACCTGCTTGCCGATGACCGGGCCGCTGAAGATGTTGTGGTGGAACTCGATGTGGTCACCACCGTAGGTACGCCGCCCACTCTCAGGTGTGGCTTCCCGCGAAGGTGATCCGATCGGCGGCGTGATGCCCGGCGCGGCAGGCGTAGCGGCTGACTGAGAGGTCACCTGGCCGGCGTCGGCGCGTACCTGCAGCAGCAGGTCCACCACCGCCACGATCAGACCGGCCGCGCCGATGAACATGCTCATCACGCTCGCTCGCTTGTCCAGCACATCCAGCACCTGCGGAGGCAGACCTAACGGATCGGCGAAGAACCCGACCAGCCCAGCCGCCAGCAGAACCGCAAGCACTACGATCGCCGCGATCGTCACCCACCGTCGCACCCGCGACCGGGACGCCGGTGCCCTACTCTCCCTCGCCCGCGCCACACCTTCAGACTGCTCCGGGGCCAAAGGAGTGTCGCCAGGAGTGATGAAGGTGTTACCTCTCCTCGTTTCTCATGAATTCGGTGGTTTCGACGGGCCCAGGTCACGGGCTGAGCACGCCTTCCGTGACGTAGGGTGCGCATCCCGAGGCGGAGGCATATCGTTACCGTGGTGCGGGTCCGCCCTCACCGTGAACTCTCCACGCCTGCGGTCTATGAGCAGGTAGGAGCCGTACGAGACGTGACAGGCCGTACGACGGGCGGGCGGTGCACGTCGCGCCGGGGGTGAGGCATCAGGCAGCGAGCATGCAGGTTGCGGGCTTTGTCCGTTCGTCGTTCGCGCGGCGCCCGGGTGATCGGTACACCGATCGGGCGGCACCAGTTGTCCGGTGAGGTGCGCCGCTTTTCCGATCAAGGTACGCCGAGGAGGCGCAGGACCGCCGTGGTGGCGGCGGCGAGCACGACGATCAGCGGGAACGGCGCCTTCCGCAGGGTGAGGATCGCGGCGACGAGCACCCCGGCGGGCCTGGCCCAACCGGCGAAGCCCTGGCCTTCGGTGAGCGCCGAGGTGGCGGCCAGTGCGATGAGCAGCACGGTCGCGGCGACCGACAGCAGGTGCCGCAGCCGGGTGGGCAGGTGGAGCCGGTGGCGCAGCACCGGTCCGGCCAGCCGGAACGCGTAGGTCCCGGCGGCGAGCGCGAGGATGGCGACCAGGGGCATCAGGAGACCTCCGCATCGGCGGGGGGCCGGGCGGCGAGCGCCACGCCGGTCAGGGCGAGCAGCACGGGCAGGCCCGCGGGCAGGAGCGGCGTGGCCGCCACCGCGACCACCGCACCCAGCACGCACGCCCGGCGCAGGGCACCGTTCCCGGCATTTCCGGTGTTTGTGAAGTCTCCGGTTTTCCCAGAATCGCCGACCTTCCCGGTGTCCCCGGCTTTCCCGGTGTCCCCGGCCTTTCCCGCGTGCCCCGAGTGCCCGGCGTTCTCCGTGCTCGTGCCGGTGAGCGAGGGCAGCACGAGGGCCAGCAGCACCGCGGGGAAGGCCGCGTCCAAGCCCAGGGCGGCCGTGTCGCCGATGCCCCGCCCGGCCATCGCGCCGAGCACGACGGCCACGTTCCAGCTGAGGAACAGGCCGAGCCCGCTGGCCCAGAACACGGCACGGCGCCGCCGCGGATCGCCGTCGCGCAGCACGAAGGCCACCGACTCGTCCGTCGTGAGGTGCGCACCGGCGAGGCGGGTGCGCCACCGGCCGCCGAGGACGTCGCCAATCGCGAAGCCGAACGGCAGCAGGCGTGCGTTCAGCACCAGGCCGGCCGCGACGGCGGCGGCCGGGGCGCCGCCGGACAGCACCACGCCGACCGCGGCGAACTGCGCGCCGCCCGCGAACACCAGCAGGGACATGACGACCGGCACCCACAAGGGAAGGCCGCCGGACATGGCGATCGCGCCGAAGGCCGCGCCGACCACGGCGTCGGCGAGGCAGACGAGGGCGATGTCGCGGAGCGTGCCGCGATCAAGTGTTCGCCACAGCGAATACATGTCCAGTAGAGTGAACAACGGGCCATTGGTTCGTCAAGCCGAACAAATGGGAGCGTGAAGCGAACACTATGGGTGAGAGGCCGTCCTCCGACCTCATCGCACTGATCGCGGCGTCGATCCGCCGGGAGCGCGAACGCGCGGGCCTGTCGCTGACCGAGCTGGCCAAGCGCGCCGGCATCGCCAAGTCCACGCTGTCCCAACTGGAGTCGGGCGCCGGCAACCCGAGTGTGGAGACCCTGTGGGCACTCGGGGTCGCGCTCGGCGTGCCGTTCAGCCGCCTGGTCGACCCGCCCCGGCCCGCCGTACGGGTGATCCGGGCGGGGGAGGGGCCGGCGACCTACTCCGAGCAGGCGAACTACTCGGCCACCCTGCTGGCCTCGTGCCCGCCGCACGCGCGGCGCGACCTGTACCGGATAGCGGCCCAGCCGGGCCGCCCGCGCATCTCCGACCCGCACATGGCCGGCACCGTCGAGCATGTCCTGATCGGCACGGGACGGGCGCTGGCCGGGCCGACGGAGGAGCCGGTCGAGCTGGGTCCGGGCGACTACATCGCCTACCCCGGCGACGCCCCCCACATCTTCGAGGCCCTGGAGCCCGGCACCACCGCGGTCATCGTCATGGAGCACATCTAGGCCGCCCGCGGCTCGCCACGGCGGACGACGGCCGCCCAGACGGCGACGCCCGCCACGGTCGCGGTGGCGCACGCCGCGATCGCGAGGGGCGGCACCAGCGGCGCGAGGGCCCCGAGGGCGGCGAGGACGAGCACCCCCGCGAGATGCGACCTCGGGACGCGCCGCCACACGGCCCGCTTGAACAGCGCGTGCCCGGTGAGGAAGAGCGCGGGCCCGCCCAGTATGGCGATCGCCGTTCCGGGCGCCATGTGGCCGCCCGGGTGGTGGATCACGAGTTCGTCGGCCACGGCCGACACGACGACGCCGGCGACCATCGGCAGGTGGAGGAAGGTGTAGGCGGACCGGGCGAGCCGCCCCGGGTCGTCCGACGCGGCGATCACTCGGCTGCCCGCCTCGGCGCTGCTGCCGAAGTAGGTCCACCACAGGCCGACGCTCGCGCCGAACGCGGTGAGCAAGGCAGCGCCGGCCACGGGCGACGGGTGCGTGGCGAAAGTCGCCCCGGTGACCAGGATCGACTCACCGAACGCGATGATCAGGAAGAGCTGGCAGCGCTCGGCGAGGTGGGCGCCGTCGACCGACCAGTCCGTGGTCGCCGACCTGCCGAGGCCCGGGGTGACGAATCCGACCCAGGGGGCCAGCAGGTCGGCTCCCACCGCCGCCGCCCACAACAGTTCCCTGGACAGGCCGTGCGCGAGACCGCCCGCGATCCAGAACGCCCCCGACAGCACCGCCCAGGCGAGCACGCGCGCCAGGTTGCGGCGCAGCGGGCCCCGCGGGGCGGCGGCCACCGAGGACGCCGTACGGACGACCTGGACGGCCACGTACGCCGCGGCGAACATCAGGCCGTGCTCGCCGAAGGCCCGGGGAAGGGCCGCCGACATGACCAGGCTCGCCAGCATGACGGCGACCAGCACGATCCGCACCGAGGGGCGGTCGGGGTCGAACCAGTTCGTGTGCCAGGCGGTGTAGATCCACGCCCACCAGACGGCGAGCAGCAGCAACAGGGCCTGCGCCGCGCCGTGCCACGACAGGTGGCCGAGCAGCAGATGAGAGAGCTGAGTGATCGCGAACACGTACACGAGGTCGAAGAACAGCTCGGTGAACGTGACCCGCTGCTCCCCGCCGCGCGGGCGGAGCATGCCCGTCTGCATCGTCACGGCTGCCCACGCTAGAGATCTTTGGGTCGAATGAAAATAAGATATCTTGATATACCAGAATCCTTGGTCTCCATCGCGAGCAGGTTCCGGTAGAGCATGGCGGCCGGACGAGCGGGCCTACCACGACGCGGTGACCGCCGTGCTGGCGCTGGGCGGCTCGACCAACGCGGTGAACCGGCCCGGTGACGGCCGCCACCGCGCTACACCCGGGGGTACGGCGCGCTGCACGAGGCGCACATCCCGCGGGCCGGCGAAGGGCGCGACCTCGACTTCCTGACCGGCGCGGGCGGGGCGCCGGAGCCCGAGGTGGACTGACGCGGGCCTGATATAACCGGTATGCATGACCGCTGAGCACGTGCTTAGTCCGGTGGCAAGATCGACCACCCGCACCGATCTCGTCGCCGACGCGATCCGCACCGCGATCCTGTCGGGGCGCATCGCGCAGGGGGAGACGCTGGTGGAGCGCCGCCTGGCCGAGCGGCTCGGGGTCTCCAAGACGCCCGTCAGGGAGGCGCTCATCGGGCTCGCCGCCACCGGGCTGGTGGTGATCGATCGGAACCGGCGGGTGACGGTGCGCGTGGTGGGCCGCGCCGAGCTCCGCAAGGCGTACGAGGTCAGGCTGCTGCTCGAACCGTGGGCGATCGGCCGGACGGCGGTGTCCGGGCACCCCGTGGACGGCGCGCGGGCGGCCCTCGCCGAGGCCGGCGCGCTGCTGGACGGCGCCGGCACGGCCGCGCTCAGCCTGGCCAACCGGCGGTTCCACCGCGAGCTGTACGCCCAGTGCGGCAACGAGTTCGTGGTCGCCCAGCTCGACACCCTGCAGGACCTCGCGGCGCTCGGCACCGTCGCCGTGCTGTGGCGAGACCAGCCCACCTGGCCGGAGGAGCACGAGGAGCACGAGGCGATACTCGCCGCCGTCGAGTCGGGCGACGCCGCGCTCGCCGAGCACCTGGCCCGCCGCCACATCGAGCGCTCGGTGGCCCGCCTGTCCTGAAACGGGCCTCAGGCGAGCGTGCGCAGGATGTCGGAAACCCGCTGCCGGTCGGGGCCGGACAGCTCGGTCATCGGGGGACGTACGGCCCTGCCGCACACGCCGAGCTGCGCGAGCGCCTCCTTCACGACCGAGACGTTGTGCTCGCCGCCGTGCCGGGCGCGAAGATCCTCGATGGACGACGGCCGCGAGCGCCGGTTCGTCGATCCGGCCGCGATCGTCGAACGGGGTGACCGTGGCGGCGACCACACCCCGAAGTGCCTCGCGGACCTCGTCGATCATGTGAACCTCCCCGCGCACGAGCTTGGTATATCAGTATGCCGAGCACGGCCACTTGACTGGGATCTTTGACACAACCGCGAATCGAAATAGCCGATAAGTCGGATGATGTCTTGACTTGTTCTGGTGGAGCCCCCTATCTAGAAGGAGGCAAAGACGGCTGATCATTTATGGCGGCGACGATGACAATAGAATCAGGACCGGGCAATCCGCGTCAGGAGTACCGTGCCATCCAGGCCGAGGCGTTCAACCGCATCGGCGCCCGGTACGACGAGGCCTTTCCGCACAAGGAAGGTCAGCTCGCCGCCGGTGAATGGCTGATCAAGCAGCTCAAACCGGGCGCCCGCGTCCTCGACGTCGGCTGCGGCACCGGTTCTCCCACGGCCCAGCAGTTCGCCGAGGCGGGCCTCGAGGTCGTCGGCATCGACATCTCCCCGGTCATGCTGGACCTGGCGAGGAAGAACGTGCCGACCGGGACGTTCCTCGAGCGCGACGCGATCGACCTCGACGACTCGCTCGGCGTGTTCGACGCCGTGACGGCGTTTTTCAGCCTGCTCATGCTGCCGCGCGCGGAGATCGAGCAGGTGCTGCGGAAGATCCACGCCGTGCTGGTGCCCGGCGGACTGTTCTCGCTGAGCATGGTGGAAATCGACCTCGACGACGTGCCTTTCCAGTTTCTCGGCGCGCCGGTCCGGGTGACCGGATATCTGCGCGACGAGTTGCGCGAGGTCGTCGAAGCCGCCGGTTTCACCGTGTTGTCGCAGAATCACATTTCGTACGCTCCGGCGACCACGCAGGCGCCGCCGGAAATCCAGCTCTTCCTCAACTGCCGGCGTGACCAATTCTGAGCGGACACACCGGTGCCGGGAGACGGGGAACCCTTCGCCGTGCTGAGTCACGTCAGCGGGATCGTCCGGGCCGTCGGCGAAAGCCCGGGCCCCGAGGAGGCGACGAGGGTCCTCTGCGAGGCGGTGGTGCCGGAGCTGGCCGACGCCGCCGCGGTCTACGTGGACGGCGACGTATGGCACCGGGTCGACCCCGCCGGGCGGCTGCCGCCGCACTGGGCCGGCGAAGGGATCCGTGAGCCGGCCCTGCTCGACGAGCATCTGCTCGCCGTGCCCCTCCGGGCGTACGGCAAGCCCGTGGGCTGCGCGCTGCTGGCGCGCGACGCCCGGCGGCCGCCCTTCGGGGAGAGCCACGTGCTCGCCGCCGGGCAGTTCGCCGTGCCCGCCGCGCTCACCATTTATCACGGGCGGCGGGACCGGCGGCAGGACGAGACGCTGGAGATCCTCCAGCGCGGGATGCGGCCGGGCGACCCGCCCAAACTTCCCGGGCTGGAGATCGCCTACCGCTACCGGCCCGCCGCCGAGCGGGTGGGCGGCGACTGGTACGACGTCATTCCGCTGCCGGGCAGCAGGGTCGCGCTGGTCGTCGGCGACGTGATGGGACACGGGCTGGCCGCCGCGACGGTGATGGGCCAGCTCCGCACGGCCGTGCAGACCCTCGCCTCGCTCGACCTGCCGGCCGAGCAGGTGCTCCACTCGCTCGACGAGATGGCCCAGCGCCTGGCCGCGCAGACGCTCGCCACCTGCGTCTACTGCGTGTACGACCCGGTGCTGCGCAGGTGCACGATCGCGAGCGCCGGGCACCTGCCGCCGATCCTGCTGCGACCGGACGGCACGGCGGAGGTGCTGTCGCCGCCCCGGTGCCCGCCGATCGGGCTGGGCCGTACGCCGTTCGAGACGATGGAGATCGCGGCGGAGGACGGCAGCATGCTCGTCCTCTACACAGACGGGCTCGTGGAGGAGCGCGGGCGGGACATCGGGCTCAGCGTGGAGGCGCTGTGCCGCAGGCTCGCGAGCGGCACCTCGATCGAGGCGCTGAGCGACGAGGTGCTGTCCGCCGGGAGGACCGACGACGTCACCGTGCTGGCCATCCGGTTCCGCGGCATCCCCAGCGAGCACGTCGCCCAATGGCTGCTGGAGCCCCTGCTGACGACGCCGTGGCGGGTGCGCGGCCTGGTCCGCCATACGCTCGCCGCGTGGGGGCTCACGTCCATGATCCCGATGGCCGAGCTGCTCGCCGGAGAGCTCGTCACCAACGCCGTGCGGCACACCCAGCGGCCCATCACGATCAGGCTGCTGCGTACCGATCACCTGCTGTGCGAGGTCAGCGACGACGACCACCGGCTGCCGGTGGTGCGGGAGCCGGGCCCGCTCGACGAGGACGGCAGGGGGCTCTATGTGGTCAACCAGCTCGCCGAGCACTGGGGGACCAGCCGGGTCGCCGGCGGCAAGACCGTCTGGTTCTCCCTGCCGATCCCCTGACGCCTCCCGGTACGCCGGGGGATGCCACGCGCGGGGCGAAGACGGCGGGTGACCGCCGGAGACACGGTGCGCGTGGTCGCGGTGCTCCCGGCACCGGGGCGGCCGTGATCGCCCCCGCCGGAGCGGAGCGGTTACGCCCATGCCGCCGAAGTCCGATACACTTACGGGGCGTCGCGCACGCGGCGTCGGCACGGGGCTATAGCGCAGCTGGTAGCGCACTTCCATGGCATGGAAGGGGTCTGGGGTTCGAGTCCCCATAGCTCCACCGCGAGCCGAGAGCCGCTCTCCCTCCGGAGGGCGGCTCTCGGCGTTCACGGCAGGCGCAGGGCGAGCTCACGCAGGTCCGCCACGATCATCGCCGGCTTCTCGTCGTGGCTCCATTCGCGCCGGCCGCGATTCATCCACACGGCGTCCACCTTGCCCGCGGCGCCGGACACGCCCGCTCCGCTCTCTCAAACGCCGGGTCCGACGCGTACGAAGGCGACCGCGTCCAGCGGGACGGCGCGCCCCTCGGGGTCGGTGAACGACACGTCCAGCCGCGCCCCGGTCCGCCGGTCGCGGCGCTCGACCGTCGGTCCCGAGGCCCGGGGCACGTGGCGGTCCCCCCACTGCTGCAGCGCACCGAGGATCACGAGCGCGTCGCGGCCCGAATCGGTCAGGTGGTACTCGTACCGTGTGCGCGGCCTGAACGGCAGGCACATGATCACACCCGTGCCGGGTAGGGGCGGGTGGCATGAAGAGGATCCTGCAGCTCGTCGTCGTCCGCTGGCTGGCGCGCACGCCGCTCGGGGTGGTCGTGCTCGGCATCGTGTGGCTGATCATGCGCAGGCGCCGGGCCCGCGCGCGGCAGCCCGCGGGCACTGCGGCGCTTCACGAGACGACCGCCCCGGCGCGTCGCGGGCCCGTACCCCTGCGGGGTGAGTACGCCCGGCCCGGCGATCGCCGCTGACGCCCGCCGGCCGCCGGGGCTTCGTACGGCAAGCCCGTACGCCGGTCAGCCGGCGGCGGCCGGGGTGCGGAACGTCTGCCGGTAGACCAGGGGAGACACGCCGACGGCGGCGTGCAGGTGCTGGCGCAGCGAGACCGCGCTGCCGAAGCCGGCCTTCCTGGCGATCGCGTCGACCGGCAGGTCGGTCGTCTCCAGCAGGTGCCGGGCATGCGCGATCCGCTGCCCGGTGAGCCACTTGGCCGGGCTCAGGCCGGTCTCCTCCCGGAACCTGCGGGTGAAGGTCCGTACGCTCATCCGGGCGTGCGCGGCCAGGGCGGCCAGGTTGACCGGTTCATCCAGGTGTTCGAGCATCCACGCCCGGGTGGGCGCGGTGGTCGTCCCGGCGGGGTCGGGCAGCGGCCGCTCGATGTACTGTGCCTGCCCGCCCTCGCGGAACGGCGGGGTGACGCACCGGCGGGCGACGCGGTTGGCCACCTCGCTGCCGTGGTCGCGCCGGACGACGTGCAGGCACAGGTCGATGCCCGCCGCCACGCCCGCGGAGGTCAGCACGTCGCCGTCGTCGATGAACAGCACATCGGGGTCGAGCCGCACGCGGGGGAACAGCCTGCGGAAGTCCTCGGCGTGGTACCAGTGGGTCGTCGCCGGGCGCCCGTCGAGCAGGCCCGCGGCGGCCAGCACGAAGGCCCCGGTGCAGATCGAGATCATCCGGGCCCGCTTCGCGGCGTCCCGCAGCGCCTCGCGCACCTCGCCGTCGAGCGTGCCGTCCTCCACCGTCGGGCCGCCGTGGAGGCCGGGCACGACCACCGTGTCCGCGGTCGCGAGCACGCTCAGATCGTGGTCGGGGACGATGCCGTAGCCCGCACGGCTGCGGACCGGGCGGCCTCCCGGAGTGCAGGTGACCACCTTGTATAGAGGCTCGTGCGGGGCGCCGGGATCGCGGGCGACCCAGAACACCTGGCCCGGGATGCCCACGTCGAACGTGGCGAAGTCGTCCAGAACCAGTACGGCGACGCGGTGCGCGGCGGGCTTCATGGCCCGATTCTTTCACATGATGGCCTTCCGGCCACTGTCGCGAAGGCGGGCACGACGACAGGATGCTCGTCATGAAATCGCTGCATCGTGCGTGGATCGTCGCCGCCGTCGCGTTCGTCGCGATCATCGGGGCGGCCGGATTCCGCGCCACCCCCGGTGTGCTGATCACGCCGCTTGAGGACGAGTTCGGCTGGACGAGGGGCACGATCTCCCTCGCGGTGTCGGTGAACCTGATGCTCTACGGGCTGTGCGCGCCGTTCGCCGCCGCGCTCATGGACCGCTTCGGCGTGCGCCGCGTCGTCGCCTGCGCCCTGCTGATGGTGGCGGCGGGCAGCGGCCTGACCGTGTTCATGACCGCGAGCTGGCAGCTCGTCGCGCTGTGGGGTGTCCTGGTCGGGCTTGGCACCGGCTCGATGGCGCTCGTCTTCGCCGCCACGCTGACCGACCGCTGGTTCGTACGGCACCGCGGCCTGGTCACCGGCGTGCTGACGGCGGGCGGCGCGACGGGGCAGCTGATCTTCCTGCCGGTGCTCGCGCACCTGGCCGGCACGCACGGCTGGCGACCGGCCTCGCTCACGGTGGCGGGCGCCGCGCTCGCCGTCGTCCCGCTCGTGTGGTTCCTGATCCGCGACACGCCCGAGGAGATCGGCTTGACCGCGCTCGGCGCGACCGAGCCGGTCGTGCGCGTCCCGCGTACGGGTGCCGCCGCCCGGGCCGTACGGGTGCTGCGGGAGGCCGCCCGCACCCGGTATTTCTGGTATCTCGCGATCGGCTTCGCCATCTGCGGCGCGAGCACCAACGGCCTGGTCGGCACCCACTTCATCCCGGCCGCCCACGACCACGGCATGCCGGAGACCACCGCCGCCTCGCTGCTCGCCCTGATCGGGGTCTTCGACATCGCCGGCACCGTCTTTTCCGGCTGGCTGAGCGACCGGGTGGACTCGCGGCTCCTGCTCGCCGTCTACTACGGCCTGCGCGGGCTGTCGCTGCTGATCCTGCCGCGGCTGTTCGCCGCCACCGCCGAGCCGAGCATGCTGGTCTTCATCGTCTTCTACGGCCTGGACTGGGTGGCCACCGTGCCGCCGACGGTCGCGCTGTGCCGCAAGATCTTCGGCGCCGACGGCTCGGTGGTGTTCGGCTGGGTCTTCGCCTCCCATCAGATCGGCGCGGCCGTCGTCGCCACCGTTGCCGGGGTCACCCGCGACCATCTGGGCGACTACGACCTGGCGTGGTACGGCGCCGGCGCGCTGTGCCTGCTCGCCTCGCTCATGTCGTCCCGAATCGTCACGCGTGTGGGGAGCCGCCGCGAAGCTGCCATCCTTGTCGGGTGACCGAACGCGTTCTTCCCCTGGTCGTACGCATCGAACGGGCCGCGCCGCCGCACCGCACCGACGCGCTGGAGGCGGCGGCGACGGCCGTGTTGCGCCTGCTCGACACCGCGGAAAGCGGCGGCGAGTGGTCCGGGGAGGTCGCCGAGTGGCAGGACGGCCGGATCAGGAAGGTGGTCAGGCGGGCCCGCGGAGCGGAGTGGCGGCGGGCGGTCGCCCTGCCGGGCATCACCGTCACCGTGCGCACCGCCGAGGTGCGGGTCCATCCTCCCGTGCCGCTCGACGGCTGGCCGCGTGACCTCGCCAGGCTCCAGGTGTCGGGCACGGAGCTGGCCGACGACGCCCCTCCGCCGGCGGCCGGCCCCGGCGACGTGGTGCTCTGGATCAACCCCCACCTGACGATGACGGCGGGCAAGGCGATGGCACAGGCGGGCCACGGCGCCCAGTTCGCCTGGTGGGGCGCGGGCGAGGCGGACCGGGCGGCCTGGCGCGGGCGCGGCTTCGCCGTACGGGTCAGGACGGCCGATCCGGACCGGTGGGACGCGCTCGCCGCGAGCGGGCTGCCGGTGGTCAGGGACGCCGGTTTCACGGAGATCGAACCCGGCTCCGCGACGGTCGTGGCCGACGCGCCGTGGCTGAGGGCGGGCGTTCCCGAAGTGTGACAGGGAACGGACCCGAAATACCGGGATATGCCGTACGCTCCCGATCGTGTCACCTGGGGACTATGGGACGAAAGCCGTTCCGTCTTACATAGCGGCCGAGGCCGAGACCACTCCGCTACCGAAGATCACGGTCCCTCCGCCGGCGCCGCCCGTGAAGACGTCCAGGAGTCTCGGGGACCTGCCGATGCGGGTGGTCTACCGCGCGATGGCGGTCGCCGCGGGAGTCGTCGTCCTGGGGGTGGGCGCGACCGTCGTGCTGCTGAACCGGGACGATCCCGCGGCCACGGCCGCCGCGCCGCGTCACTCCGCGGCCGCACCCGCTTCGCCCGCGCCGGGCGGGGCGTCCGCCGCGGGCGCGGTGGCCACGCCCGGGCTCAGTCCCCTGTCCAGCCCGTCCGCGAGCACGATGGCCGGTTCGGACAAGGTCGATCCCGTGCTGGCGGCGGCCCTGGCGGACCCTCGCGTGCCCGCCCTGCCGGAGGGCAACCGGCGGCTCGGCCGCCTGCCCGGCAAGAGCGACCGGACCCACGGCCTGATCAAGGACCGCCGCTCGGGCGTCGCGCTGCCCCGCTTCGCCAAGGCGTGGAGGCTGGCCTCGCCCGCGCCGTTCGCGTCCCGCCAGCTGCTGGCGAAGGCCGAGGACGCGCCGTACCGGGGGATGCTGGTCTCCTGCCCCGTGCCGATCCCGGAGCAGAAGACGCTCCGCGACACGGCCTTCCTGGCGGCACGGTGGACCCTGAACCATCACCCCGCGGACGCGACGATCAGCTGGACGGCCTCCCAGCCGATCAAGGCGGGCAAGCGGAAGGGCTGGCTGCTGGGATACACGGTGCACTACACGATCAAGGGAAAAGATCGGGTCTCCGCGGCGGCGCTGGCACTGGTGGACGTCCCGGAGAAGAAGCCCGCCCTCGTGTTCATCACGATGCCCGACAGCGAGAAGAAGCGCTGGCACGACATCAACAAGGTGATGTCCTCGATCAAGGCGCTCTGACCGGCCGCCGGGGAGGGCACGGCCGGGTCCCGCGGCGGCCCGGCCGGGGCGTGGAACCGGGTCCCGGGGACCTCGGCGTCGGATCGGCCGGGCGCCGGAGAGCCGGCCTCAGGGAGCCGGGCCCCGGCGGCCGGCTCAGTGCTCGGCGAGGACGATCACGGAGTCGCCCGGGGTGAACGTCACGGCGCGCGAGCGGTCCGGGTTGAGCACGATGCCGTAGTGGGGCGGCTGCCCGGCCTTGGCCGCCAGGCGGTATCCGATCGCGGTCTCGCCGCGCCGCAGGGCCGACTCCACGACCGTACGGAAGCCGACGGGAACGCCGGTGGTCACGTAGTTCTCGGCGGGCCGCGGATAGATTTCCGAACCCGCGGAGTCGAACAGGTGGCCGAAGACCTCCGCGAGGTGCGGGTTCTCGGCGAGTTGCGCGAGCAGCAGGCCGATGACGGTGTCGCTGATGACGATGTCGTCGGCCTCGGTGACCTCGGCGAGCGCGCGGTTGTTTTCGTCGTGCATCTCGCTCACGATCGAGTACTTCTCGCCGAGGGCCGTCTGCATGTCCCGGAGCTGGAGCAGCGTCATCAGCGTCCGGGTGTCGGCGTGGCGCGGATCGTACCGGTCGTCGGAGAGCACGATGACGTGCTGGTAGACCCCGACGCCCAGGGACTCCAGGGCGTACCTGTCGATGCCGTCGCACTCCTTGACGTTCACCTTCAGGTTGGTCAGATCCCCCAGGCCGGAGCCGGCGTCGGGGTGGTCGCTGGCGACGTCGAGCACCGATCCGGGCATCACGTAGCTGTCCAGGTAGCGGATGACCCGCGCGGCCCGGCCGTTCCAGCCGAGCATGAGCGTCCGCTCGGGGTACGGCGCCGGAGACGGCGTGGGGACGATGTGCCGTTCGTCCACGGGAGCGGTGCCGTTCGCCAGGCGGATCAGGGAGTCGTCCTGGGCGATCACGACGATCTCGTCGGACGTCCCGATCTTTGTGTCCACCGGCGGGTTGAGCACCACACCGCGGGGCGTGCGCAGGCCGAGGACGGTCGCGGTCGCGTACGCGTCGAGCGCCTGGCCGTACGACTTGCCCGCGAGGGAGGGGTCACGGCGCAGATAGATCTCGCCGCCGTCGAAGTTCAGCAGGTCCATGCAGACGACGGACATGCCGGACTGGCGGGACGACTGCACGATCAGCCGGGCGGCGATGTCGTCGCTGTCGACCAGGTGGACGTCGGGGCCGCCGGCCAGCCGCGCGGCGGCCATGTTGCGCGAGGAGGCGATGGCGGCGATCACCGGCGGGTGGTTGCCGGCGCGCTTGGCGAGGGCGAGCAGGGTCTTGATGACGTGTGCGTCCGGGTCGTCCTTCTCCGGGGACAGCACGACGACCGTACGCGCCGTGTCCAGGCTCAGCAGGTCGAGGTCGCTCGGCTCGGTGGGCCTGCCGGTGCGGCACACCACGCGGGTCTTGCCGGTGTCGCCCACCCGTTCCCGGATGGCGTCCTCCATGGCCGGCTTGTCCCTCTCGGCCATGACCACGATGACCGAGCCGTGCTGGCTGGCGTGCGCCTTCACGAGTTCGGAGACGATCGTGAAGAGCTGCTCGGACCAGCCGAGGATGACCGTGTGGCCGCGCTCGATGACGCGGGAGCGGCCCTTGCGCAGCTCCTCGATCTTGCCGCGCAGCCCGGCGGACAGCACGCCCACCAGGATGCTGACGATGAAGATGCCGCCGAGGGACGCGCCCAGCATGATTGCCAGGAAAGGCGCGGTGCCGGTGTCACCCGCGATCTTGCCCGGGCTGAGCGCGTGCATGAGCGACAGCCACAAAACGCCCGGCCATCCGTGGTGATGGTGCGCTTCGTCCGGGGTCAGCCACATCGTCAACGCGCTGACCACCACGATGAGCGCCAGCGAGACCAGGGCCAGCCAGCCGATCAGGGCGGCCGTGCCCTTGGCCATGGTGTTGTCGAACCAGTATCTCAGCCGCTCTCTGAGCGTGGCTTTTGACACCGCATCCCCCATGAATGATCGGCAAATGCTGACATAGTAGAAGCGGCTAGGCTTCGGCGTGTGACGGAACTGGTGCTCGCCTCGGCCTCGCCCGCCCGCCTCGGTGTGCTGCGATCGGCCGGGCTCGACCCCAAGGTGATCGTCAGCGGGATCGACGAGGACGCGATCACGGCCGCCACCCCCGGGGAGCTGTGCCTGAAACTGGCCGTGGCGAAGGCGGAGGCCGTCGCCCGGACGCTCACCGGCGGCATGGTGATCGGCTGCGACTCGGTGCTCGAACTCGACGGCGTCGCGTACGGCAAGCCGGGAACCCCGGAAAACGCCAGGGACCGCTGGCGCATGATGCGGGGCAGGACCGGCCGGCTGCTCACCGGGCACTGCGTGGTCGACGTGGCCGGGGGCCGGAAGGCGTCGGAGGTGGCGGCGACCGTGGTGCGGTTCGGCACGCCGTCCGACGAGGAGATCGAGGCGTACGTCGCCAGCGGGGAGCCGCTGCGCGTGGCCGGCGCGTTCACGCTCGACGGCCTGGGCGGCTGGTTCGTGGAGGGCATCGAGGGCGACCACGGCAACGTGCTCGGCATCTCGCTTCCCCTGCTCCGCCGCCTCTTCGCCGATCTCGGCGTGCCGGTGACGACCTTGTGGCGCTAGCCTGCCCGCCATGAGTGGCATCGGACGGCGCGGCGTCGGCGGTTTCGCCGAGGGGGGCAAGTTCTGCTTGCGGGGTCTCGGGTGGGTCGCCCGGCATCCCCGCTGGTGGCTGTTCGGACTCATTCCCGCTCTGATCACGCTGGTGCTGTACGCCGTGGCGCTGGTCGTGCTCGGCACGCACGCCACCGATGTGGCGGCGTGGGCGACGCCGTTCGCCGACGACTGGGGCTGGCGCGGGGTGTTCCGCGCGCTGGTCGGCGTGATGATCTTCGTGGCCGGCCTGGCGCTCGCCGTGCTGACGTTCACCGCCGTCACGCTGATGATCGGCGATCCCTTCTACGAGAAGCTCTCGGAGAAGGTCGAGGAGGACCTGGGCGGGCTCCCGGACGGCGGCGACCTGCCGTTCTGGGCGTCCCTGTTCCGGTCGATCCGCGACGGCCTGGTCACGCTCTGGTGGGTCCTGCTGTTTTCCGTGCCGCTGTTCGTGCTCGGCTTCGTGCCGGTCGTCGGGCAGACCGTGGTGCCCGTGGTGGGGGCGTTCGTCTCCGGGTTCTTCCTCACGGTCGAACTGACCGCTCTGGCGATGGAACGCCGGGGTATGCGGCGCAAGGAGCGGTTCGCCGTGCTCCGGTCGAACATGTCCGCCACGCTGGGCTTCGGCGTACCGCTCTTCCTCGCGTTCATGGTGCCGCTCATGAGTGTGATCGTGATGCCCGGCGCGGTCGCCGGCGCCGCCATGCTCGTCCGCATGCGGCTGGCGCCGGCGACCGAGGGTCAGGCCAGGGCCACCAGGCCGGCGTAATCGGCGCTCCACATGTCCTCGACTCCGTCCGGCAGCAGCAGGACGCGGTTGGGGCGCAGGGCCTCCACCGCCTTCTCGTCGTGGGTGACCATCACGACGGCGCCCTGATAGGAGGCGACCGCGGCCAGCACCTCGTCCCGTGACGCCGGGTCGAGGTTGTTGGTGGGCTCGTCGAGCAGCAGCACGTTGGCCTGCGAGCCGACCAGGGTGGCCAGCGCCAGGCGGGTCTTCTCGCCGCCCGACAGCACACCTGCCGGCTTGTCCGCGTCGTCGCCGCCGAACAGGAACGAGCCGAGGATCCGCCGCACCTCGCCGTCGGTGAGGTGCGGTGCGGCGGCGGCGAGGTTCCCGGCGACGGTGCGCGCCGGGTCGAGCGTGTCGTGCTCCTGCGCGAAGTAGCCCAGCCGCAGACCGGGCCCGTGCACCACCCGGCCCGAGTCGGGGCGTTCCCGCCCGGCCAGGATGCGCAGCAGGGTGGTCTTGCCCGCGCCGTTGAGACCGAGGACGACGAGCCGGCTGCCCCGGTCCACGGCCAGGTCCACCCCGGTGAGCACCCGCAGGTCGCCGTACGCCTTGGTGAGGCTGATCGCGCCGAGCGGGGTGCGGCCGCACGGGGCGGGCTCGGGCAGCCGGATGCGGGCGACCTTCTCGGCGCGGCGGGCCGGTTCCACCGCGGCCAGCATGCGCTCGGCCCTGCGGGCCATCTCCTTGGCCCGTACGGCCGTCGCCTTGCCGGCGCGCAACCTGTCGGCCTGGGCGCGCAGCGCGGCGGCCTTGCGTTCGGCGACCGCCCGCTGCCGGGCCCGCCCGCGCTCGGCGGCGTCGCGGTCGGCCAGGTAGGTGCTCCAGCCGGTGTTGTGCACCTCCAGCACGGCCCGGTCGGCGTCGAGGTGCCAGACCCTGTTCACCGTTTCGTCGAGCAGGGTGGTGTCGTGGCTGATCAGGACCAGCCCGCCGGTGTGGCTCGCCAGGAACGACCGGAGCCAGGCGATCGAGTCGGCGTCCAGGTGGTTGGTGGGCTCGTCGAGCAGCAGCGTGCCGTGCCCGGCGACCAGGATGCGGGCCAGTTCGACCCGGCGGCGCTGCCCGCCGGACAGGGTGCCCACCCGCTGGGTCATGACCCGGTCGGGCAGGCCGAGCCCGGCGGCGATGCGGGCGGCCTCGGCCTGCGCGGCGTACCCGCCGCGGGCCTCGAACTCCGCCTCGGCCCGGACGTACCGCCGCATCGCCCGCTCTTGTTGCGCGGGGTCGGCCATGGCCGCCTCCGCCTCGCGCAGCGCGCGCTCGGCCTCGTCCAGACCCCGGGCCGACAGGATGCGGGCGGCGACGGTGAGGGACGGATCGGCCGCCGCCGGGTCCTGCGGGAGATAGCCGACGGGACCGGTCCGGGTGATGGTGCCCGCCGCGGGCCGCAGTTCGCCGGCCAGGGTCTTCAGCAGGGTGGTCTTGCCCGCGCCGTTGCGGCCGACCAGGCCGATACGGTCGCCGGGGGCGACGTGGGCGGTGACGCCGGACAGCAGGAGACGGGCGCC
>JADGHC010000409.1 GCA_019689655.1 Microbispora sp. | reverse complement strand
CTCCGACACCCCGATGCCCTCACCGAGCAGTTCGAGGGTGGCCTCGATGATCGACCGGTCCGCCTTCTCGCTGCGCGGGCGGCCCGCGGGGCGGGCCGCCCCTCCAGCCGTCTGCTGCGTCTTCATCGCTTGTTCACACTACCGCCGCTTCCTTGTCGATCTCGGCTCTGTCGACGGCTGCGGTGGCCGCGGCCTTGCCGGGCATCCAGCGGGCCACCACGGCAGTGCCGACGAGAGCGACGAACGCCGCCCCGAGAGCCGCCCAGTGGACGCCGGTGACGAACGCGCTGTTCGCCGCGTCGAGCAGGCCCGCGCCGCGCGGTCCGAGCTGACCGGCGACGCCGGCCGCGCCGGAGATGGACTCGGTCACGACGTGACGGAGCTGCTCCGGCAGCGCGGTGACCTTGTCCTCCATCTGGTTGCGGTAGCTGGCCGACAGGATCGCGCCCAGGATGGCGATGCCCAGCGTGCCGCCGACCTGGCGGACGACGTTGCTCATCGAGGAGCCCACGCCGGCCTTCTCACGCGGCAGCGCGTTCATGATGGCCGTGGTCGCCGGGGGCATGATGTTGGCCATCGCCGCGCCCTGGATGAACCCGAGGGCCAGCAGCATCCAGATCGGCGTGTCCACCTGCACGAGTGTGTAGCACGCCAGGACCAGCGTGATGACGAGCATGGCGACCGTGCCGACCGCCCGGGCGCCGTACTTCTGCACCATGCGCGCGCTCTGCGGCGCGAAGATCAGCTGAGCGGCCGCGAACGGCAGCACGAGCGCCCCGGACTGCAGCGGCGAGTAGTTCCGGACGATCTGCCAGTAGAAGGCCAGGAAGAACATCACGCCCATGGCCGCGAAGAACACCAGCCCGACCGTGGCGATCGCGGTGGAGAAACCGGCGTTGCGGAAGTTGCGCACGTCGAACGCGGGGTGGTCGATCCGGCTTTCGTACCAGACGAACACGGCGAGGATCGCCAGGCCCACCAGCGACGGCACGACGACCGAGACGTCGGCGACGGTGCCGAGGTCGCTGATGCGGACGATGCCGTAGACGAGGCTGATCAGACCGAGGATGGACAGCAGCACGCCGACCGGGTCGAGACCCGTCTTGTTCGGGTCCTTCGAATCGGGCACGATCGCGGCGATCAGTGCGAGGCCGATGATCACGATGGGCACGTTGACGAGGAAGACCGAGCCCCACCAGAAGTGCTCAAGCAGCAAGCCCCCCGTGATCGGGCCGATCGCCACGGCGATGCCGACGCCGCCGGCCCAGATGCCGATCGCCTTGCCCCGCTCGTGGAGCGGGAAGACGTTCGAGATGATCGCCAGCGTGGCCGGCATGATGGCGGCGCCGCCCAGGCCCATGAGGGCCCTCGCCCCGATGAGCTGCAGCGGGTCCTGCGCGTACGCGCTGGCCAGGGAGGCCAGGCCGAACAGGATCATGCCCGCCATGAGCATCCGCTTACGCCCGTAGCGGTCGCCGAGCACACCGAAGGTGAACAGCAGGCCGGCGAACACCAGCGTGTAGGAGTTCATCGCCCATTCGAGCTCGCTCTGGGTCGCGCCCAGCCCGTGGACGGGGTCGGCGATCGTCTTGATCGCCACATTGAGGATGGTGTTGTCGAGGACGACGGCCAGCAAGCTGAACACCATCACGCCGAGGACCTGCCATCGGCGTGGGTGACCGGTATGCGCTTCCAACAGATTCCCCCTGATTTCGATACGATTGAGTTTCGCAACGGGAGCGTATCGCTTCGTCTTTCGATACGCAACGGCACCGTTTCATAATGTGGGCGATGCCACGAGTTTCGGCTGGTCAGATGGACAACGAGGGATCCGGCCGAGGGTCGCCCCGCGCTCGCCCGCCACGTGTGGCGGGTCCGGCCCGTCCGGCCCGTCCGGCCGGCTCGGCGCGGCGCGACGTGACGTCTCCGCCGGGCGCACGCCCCCGCGTCCGGCGGTCAGGGGTGGCACGAGGGTGCGCACCCCGTTACATCGGCCCGGGGGCCGGTTCTATTCCCGGTCCCGGGGTGACTTCTATTCCCCGCCCGGGAGGCGTCCTACTCCCCCGGCCCGGTCCGGGCACCGGGCGGGCTTCCCGTGCCCGCACGCCGGCCCGGCGCCCGCACCCTCGGGCGCGGACACCGGCCGCCCGGCCGGGGACCTACTCCCGGGCGGCCGACGGCACGGGCGTCGCGGCGTCCGGACCGGTCCCGCAGCCCGATCCGATCACGACACCGGGCCCGGCCGCGGATCCGGCCGCGGGGCTCGATCCGGCGAAAGCGCCTCCGGCCGGAGCCTTGCGCCAGACCAGCGCGGTCAGCAGGGCCGGCACGATACCGATCGCTCCGGACACCACGAAGGCCCAGACGGGGCCGTACGTGTCCAGGAGCCCTCCGGCGAGGGGCCCGGCCAGGGCTCCCCCGATCGTCAGCGAGGCCCCGTGCAGGCCCATCGCCTCTCCCCGCGCCGCCGCGGGCACGCGCCGGTTGACGGCGTCCACGGTGGACGACAGCGCCGGCGCGCACAGCAGCCCGGACGGCGCCAGCGCCAGGCACAGCCAGACCCAGCCCCCGCCGACCAGGCCCACGGGCGCGGTGAGCACGCACAGACCGGCCGCGAGCAGCACGGGCGACAGCCCCCGGGGAAGCCCGCCGTACACAAGCCCGCCGATGAGCGAGCACAGACCCCACAGCGCGAGGACCAGCCCGGTCCAGGCGGTCGCGCCGCCGGCCTTGAGCATCGCGACGACGCCCAGCTCGGCCGTGGTGAGCACGAACGTCAGTCCGGACGCCAGGCAGAGCAGGGCGAGCAGGCCGGGCCGCAGCCACTGCCGCCGGGGGACGGCCTCCTCGCGCACCGCGTCCTCCTCGGCCGACCGGATGGGCGGGTTGAGCAGGTAGAGCGCCAGCCCGGAGCCCGCCACACCGGCCGCCATGCCGTACATCGTGGCGGCGCTGCCGAACGACGTCACGCTCGCGACGGCGAGGGCGGGCCCGATCATGTACGACAGCTCGACGCCCATCGAGTCGAGGGCGAAGCCGGTCTGGTGGTTCTCCTTCGGCACCATCGCGGCCACGCACTGCCGGATCGTCCCGAACACCGGCTGGCTCAGCAGCCCGCCGATCAGCGCGCCCGGCAGCAGCATGGCGTACGGGATGGACGGCCCGGCGCACCACAGGCATACCTGCACGAGGGTCGTCACCGCCATCACCGGCCGCAGCCCGCGCCGGTCGACGAACCGGCCGACGAGCGGCGAGCCGATCGCGGTGCCCGCCATCGAGGCGGTGCCGACCAGTCCCGCCTGGAAGAAGCCCAGGTGCAGGCTGTTGACCACGTGAAGGGTCAGCGTCATTCCGATGCCGGTGAGGGGGATCCTGGCGACCATGCCGACCAGCAGCAGCGCCCGGACGCCCGGCAGGCCGAGCACCTGCCGGTAACGATCAAAAGCCATCCTGGTTCCTTACCTCCGCACGGCATTGTGCCGGGGGCCACCGACAATTTCGCCGCCGGGTTGCCCCATTCGTCCCCCTTGTCCCATCTGTCGCGTACCCGGATTACGCCGTCCGTCCGGGGTGTTCCTCGCCAAGACGACATGCGATGATCTGACTGTCCGGGGACGCCACAGGGGCGCCACGAGGCCTGGAGGTAGCCATGTCCTCTGTTTCTTCCGTCGTGTCCAAGCCCGCCGCCCTCTACGGCGGTGCCACGGGGCGCAGGGTCACCGTGCGCGACATCGCGGCGGC
Source organism: Microbispora sp. (assembly GCA_019689655.1). Classification (GTDB taxonomy): domain Bacteria; phylum Actinomycetota; class Actinomycetes; order Streptosporangiales; family Streptosporangiaceae; genus Microbispora. The sequence continues at coordinate 1,948 of JADGHC010000409.1, read as the reverse complement.
CAAGGAGCGGCACGAGAAGTGGCCGATGGTCACGGCGTACGACGCCATGACGGCGCGGGTGTTCGACGAGGCGGGCATCCCGGTGATGCTCGTGGGCGACTCGGCCGCCATGGTCGTCTACGGATACGACTCCACGCTGCCCGTCACGGTCGACGACCTCATCCCGCTCACCGCCGCGGTCGTACGCGGCTCGTCCCGTGCGATGGTCGTCGCCGATCTGCCGTTCGGCTCCTACCAGGCCTCACCCCAGCAGGCCCTGGAGACCGCGGCCCGTTTCGTGAAGGAAGCCGGCGCGCACGCCGTCAAGCTGGAGGGCGGCCACCGGGTCCTCCCGCAGGTGGAGATGCTCGTGTCGGCCGGCATCCCGGTCATGGCCCACCTCGGCCTGACCCCGCAGTCGGTCAACGCATTCGGCGGCTACCGGGTGCAGGGCCGCGGCCAGGCGGGTGACGAGATCATGGCCGACGCCAAGGCGCTGGAGCACGCGGGCGCCTTCGCCGTCGTGCTCGAGTGCGTCCCCGCCGACCTGGCCCAGCGGGTCACCGCGTCGCTGAGCATCCCCACGATCGGCATCGGGGCGGGGCCGCACACCGACGCGCAGGTCCTCGTCTGGCAGGACCTCATGGGCCTGACCCCGCGCCCCGCGAAGTTCGTGAAGAAGTACTTCGACCTGGCCGGGGAGATGGACCGGGCCATCCGCGCGTACGCCGACGAGGTCGTCTCCGGCGTCTTCCCCACGCCCGAGCACAGCTACCGCTGACATGCGGCGGGCGGTCGTCCCGGATGGGACGGCCGCCCGTGTTCTCGGGGCCGCGCACGTACGCGATCACCTCGGCCGGGGGCGGCGGGCCGTCCCCGGCGACGGGCCTCAGATCGCGTCGAGCGCCTGGGCGAAGTCGGCCCACAGGTCCTCGGCGTGCTCGATGCCCACGGCCACCCGGACCGTCCCCTCCCCGATGCCCGCCGCGGCCAGGCCCTCGGCGCTCACCGAACGGTGCGACGTGGTGGCCGGGTGGAGGACCAGGGTCTCCACACCGCCGAGCGAGGGCGCCAGCAGCGCGAGCCGGATATTGCGCATGAACGCCTCGCCCGCGGAACGCCCCCCGGCCAGATCGAAGGCGAACACCCCGCCAAAGCCGGGCAGGAGCTTCACCGCGAGTTCGTGCGACGGGTGAGAGGGCAGGCCCGGCCAGTGCACCGCGGCGACGGCCGGATGCTCGGCGAGCCGCGTCGCGAGCACCCGGGCGTTGGCGCAGTGGCGCTCCATCCGCAGCGGCAGCGTCTGCATCCCCCGCAGGGTCAGCCACGCGGCGAACGGGTCGGCCGTCGCGCCGAGTTCCACCGCGTACGACCACACCTTGCGATACAGGTCGTCGGAGGCGAACACGGCGATCCCGCCGACGACGTCGGTGTGCCCGGACAGGTACTTGGTGACCGAGTGCACGACGATGTCCGCGCCGTGCTCGATCGGGCGGCACAGGATCGGCGAGGCGAAAGTGTTGTCGACCACGGTGAGGATCCCGGCCTCGCGCGCCGCCGCGCACATCCCCGGCAGGTCCGCCACCTGCGTCATCGGGTTGGCGATGGTCTCCAGGTAGAGCAGCTTCGTCGCCGGCCGTACGGCCGCGCGTACCGCGGCGGGGTCGTCCTGCGGCACGCGGGTCACCTCGATGCCGAAGCGCTCCGCGAGGTCGGCGAACAACTGCGCGGTGGCGCCGTACAGGGCCGACTGGGCGATCACGTGATCGCCCGACTTGAGCAGGCCGAGCAGCACGCTGTTGACCGCGCCCATGCCCGAACCGGTGGCCACGGCGGCGACCCCGCCCTCCAGCCCGGCGACCGCCTCCTCCAGGGCGCGCACGGTGGGGTTGGAGAGCCTGCCGTAGACGTACGCTCCGTCCGGCCGTCCCATGCCGTCGGCGAATACGGCCGGATCGTCGAAGACGAA
>JADGHC010000408.1 GCA_019689655.1 Microbispora sp. | reverse complement strand
CCACGGAACGAGCCTCCACGGAACGGGCCCTCGCGTACGGCGGCAGCGCGCGGCTCATGTGCGGACCTTCCTTCGCACGAAGTACAAAAACAGCGGGCCGCCCAGCACCGCCGTGACGATGCCCGCCTGCAGCTCGCCGGGCCGGGCCACCAGGCGTCCGAGCACGTCGGCGCCGAGCAGCAGCACGGGCGCGAGCAGCGCGCAGCAGGGCAGCATCCAGCGCTGGTCGGGGCCGGTCAGCGCCCGGACGAAGTGCGGCACCATCAGTCCGACGAAGACGATCGGCCCGCAGGCCGCCGTCGCCGCCCCGCACAGCAGCGTCACCGCGACGATGGCGCCCGCGCGGACCCGGGCGGGGTGCGCGCCGAGCGAGCGCGCCGACTCGTCGCCGAGGGCGAGCGCGTTGAGCGGCCGGGCCAAGGCCAGGGCGAGCAGCAGGCCGGCCGCGACGAACGGCGTCATCATGGCCGTGGTCGCACCGTGCGCGCTCGCCAGCGAGCCGACGGTCCAAAAGCGCATGGTCTCCAGCGAGGCCGCGTCGAGCAGCATCGTCGCGTTCACGTACGAGTAGAGCGCGGCGTTGATGGCGGCTCCCGCGAGCGCCAGCCGCGCCGGGGTGGCCGCCCGCCCGCCGCCCACGGCGTACACGAGCACGGACACGGCCGCCGCGCCGGCCAGGGCGAACCACACGTAGCCCTGGAACGTCGCCACGCCCAGCAGCGTGGCGGCCGTGGCCACGGCGGCCGAGGCGCCCGCGTTGATCCCCAGCAGGCCGGGGTCGGCAAGCGGGTTGCGGGTCAGCGCCTGCATGACGCCGCCGGCGACGCCGAGCGAGACCCCGGCGACCAGCCCGAGAAGGGTGCGCGGCAGCCGCATCTGGTGGACGACGGTGTAGGCGGCCGAGCCGGGGTCGACGAGCCCGTGCCAGACCTCGGCCGGGGAGAGCTGCCGGGCGCCGAGCCCGAGGCTGAGCACGAGGACGGCGGCCAGCGCGATCGCCGAGCCCAGCAGCGCCGCGGCGCGCCGGCCACCTTCCGCGGGTTTTCGCGGCGCCCGCGCAGGCCCGCTGATCTGCGAGGACTCAGTGACGACCACGACTGCTCCGGTGGGGGCGGGGGGCGAGAGTGCACCGCCCCCTCTGGACAAGAACTTAGGTAAGGGTAACCTAACTACCGATCAACCCCCAAGACCGTGGGGTCACGCGAGAGAAAGACAAACCGTGCACAACCTGAACTCCCCCATGTCCCGTCGCGGCTTTTTCGCGGCGGGTGGAGCCGCCGCGCTCACCCTGGCGCTGGCCGCCTGCGGATCGGGTGATCCGGCGCCCCCCACCGCGGGCCGGAGCGCGACATCGTGGTCCTTCACCGACGACAGGAAGCAGACGGTCACGGCCGCGGCCGCCCCGTCGCGGATCGTGGCGTTCACCGGGACGGCGGCGGCGCTCGCCGACTACGGCCTGCAAGACAAGATCGTCGGCGTCTTCGGCGAGACGAAGCGTGCCGACGGCTCACCCGACCCCCAGGCCGGCGACCTGGACGTGAACAAGGTCACGATCCTCGGCAACGTCTGGGGCGAGTTCAACATCGAGAAGTACGCGGCACTGCGTCCCGACCTTCTCGTCACGCACATGTACGACCCCGGGGCCCTGTGGTACGTCCCGGACGAGAGCAAAGACAAGATCGTCAAGCTGGCCCCGACCGTGGCCGTCAGCGTGGCCCGCGTCCCGATGACCGAGCCGATCGAGCGGTACGCCGCTCTCGCCGAGTCGCTCGGCGCGGACCTCAAGGCGCCGAAGGTCGCCGAGGCCAAGGCCCGGTTCGAGGCCGCCGCCGAGAGCGTGCGCAAGGCGGTCGCCGAGAACCCCGGCATCAAGGTCCTGGCCGCCTCGGGCAGCCCCGACGTGCTGTACGTCTCCAACCCCGAGGTCAACACCGACCTCATGTACTTCGCCCAGCTCGGGGTCGAGGTCGTCAAGCCGGACAAGCCCGGCGAGGGCGGCTACTACGAGAACCTGAGCTGGGAGAACGCCGACAAGTACGACGCCGACCTGATCCTGCTCGACGACCGCGCCACCGCGCTGCAGCCCAAGGACCTGGCGTCGAAGCCGTCCTGGACCAAGCTGCCCGCCGTCAAGGCCGGCCAGATCGTGGGCTGGAACCCGGTGCCGCGCTTCTCGTACGCCGGAGCCGCGCCGATCCTGGAGAACCTGGCGACGGCGATCCGCGGGGCCAAGAAGCAGGTCTGATCGCCGCCTTCCGGAGGAACGAACGCCGGAACCGTGGAAATCACCCGGGCACACGTGTGGACACTCACAAGTTAGGTTTGCCTAACCTAACTGCTGACAGTTAAGGATGATCATGACGCATCCCCATGCCGCGCGGCCGTACCTCTTCAACGACCGCACCGTGGAGGGGTACCGGCGGGCGATGGCCGCGGGAACCGCGCGGGTGGCCGAGCGGATCAGGCGCGCCGACCGGCCGTTCAGCGGCGTGTCCCCGGAACGGCTCGCGGCGGAGTTCGCCGCGATCGACCTCGACCGGCCGCTGCACGACCACGACGCCGCCCTCGACGAGCTCGACCGGGTCTACCTGCGGGACGCCGTCTACTTCCATCACCCCCGCTACCTGGCGCACCTCAACTGCCCGGTGGTGATCCCCGCGCTGCTGGGCGAGGCGGTGCTGTCGGCGGTGAACTCCTCACTCGACACCTGGGACCAGAGCGCGGGCGGCACGCTCATCGAGCGCCGCCTGATCGAGTGGACGGCCGGCCGGATCGGCTTCGGCGCCGCCGCCGACGGCGTCTTCACCAGCGGCGGCACCCAGTCGAACCTGCATGCCCTGCTGCTCGCCCGCGAAGAGGCGGACGCCTCGCCGGCGCGGCTGCGCGTGATCATCTCCGAGGCCGGGCACTTCAGCGTGCGCAAGGCGGCGAAGCTGCTCGGCCTCGGCCCCGACGCGGTCGTCACCGTGGAGACCGACGGCGAACGGCGGATGCGGCCGGCCGCGCTCGCCCGCGAGCTCGACCGCTGCCGGCGCGCCGGGCAGGCGGTCATGGCGGTGGTGGCCACGGCGGGCACCACCGACTTCGGCTCGATCGACCCCCTGCCGGAGATCGCCGGCCTGTGCGAAGCCGCCGGGGTGTGGCTGCACGTGGACGCGGCGTACGGCTGCGGGCTGCTGGTCTCCCGCCGCCGCCGGCACCTGCTCGACGGGATCGAGCGGGCCGACTCGGTCACCGTCGACTTCCACAAGTCCTTCTTCCAGCCGGTCAGCTCCAGCGCCGTGCTGGTCCGCGACGGCGCGGTGCTGCGGCACGTGACCCACCACGCCGACTACCTCAACCCCCGGCGGATGGCCGATCGGGGGATCCCCAACCAGGTGGACAAAAGCCTGCAGACCACCCGCCGCTTCGACGCGCTCAAGCTCTGGCTGACCCTGCGGGTGATGGGGCCGGACGCGGTCGGCGAGCTGTTCGACGAGGTCGTCGACCGCGCGGCGCAGGCGCACGCCCTGGTCGCGGCGGACCCGCGGTTCGAGGTCGTCACCCGGTCGCCGCTGAGCACGCTGGTCTTCCGCTACCTGCCGCCGGACGGCCTCGGCCGCAAGCTCGCCGACGACGCCAACCTGTACGCCCGCGAGGCGCTGGCCGCATCCGGCGCGGCCGTCGTCGCGGGGACCAGGGTCGACGGCCGCCACTACCTGAAGTTCACCCTGCTCAACCCGGAGACCACGCTGGACGACATCGCGCACGTCCTCGATCTCCTCGCCGGACACGCCCAGCGGTACGTGGACGGGTTCGCCCCGCTCACCGAGGAGGTGACGCATGTCCACTCATGACTTCGTGGCGATCGGGCTGGGGCCGTTCAACCTGGGCCTGGCCTGCCTCACCGAGCCCATCGCCGAGCTGGACGGGCTGTTCCTGGAGGCCAAGCCCGGCTTCGCCTGGCATCCCGGGATGATGCTCGACGGGGTGACGTTGCAGACGCCGTTCATCGCCGACCTCGTCACGCTGGCCGACCCCACCTCGCCGTACTCCTTCCTGAACTACCTGAAGGAGACCGGCAGGCTGTACTCCTTCTACATCCGGGAGAGCGTCTTCCCGCTGCGATCCGAGTACGACGCCTACTGCCGGTGGGCCGCCGGGCGGCTGAGCAGCATCCGCTTCGGCCACCGGGTGACCTCGGTGACGTACGACGAGACCGACGGCCACTACGTCGTACGCGCGGTCACGCAGGACGGCGGGCGGACCGAGCACCGGGCCCGGCACCTCGTGCTCGGCACCGGCACCCCGCCGTACGTGCCGGAGGCGTGCCGGGACCTCGGCGGCGACGTCGTCCACAACGCCGGCTACCTCGATGCCAAGGCCGCGCTGCAGGCCAAGGAGAGCGTCACGATCGTGGGCAGCGGGCAGAGCGCCGCGGAGATCTATCACGACCTGCTGGCCGACATCGACACCCGCGGCTACCGGCTGAACTGGGTGACCAGGTCCCCGCGGTTCTTCCCGCTCGAATACACCAAGCTGACCCTGGAGATGACCTCCCCGGAGTACGTGGACTACTTCCACGCGCTGCCCGAAGACACCCGATACCGCCTCGAAACCGAGCAGAAGTGCCTTTACAAGGGCATCAACGCGGCGCTGATCAACGAGATCTTCGACCTGCTGTACGCCAAGACCGTGGCCGGCCCCATCCCCACCCGGCTGCTGACCTGCACCGAGCTGCGCGAGGCCGCCTACGACCCCGGCCGGGGCGAGTACACGCTCGGGCTGCGCCACCTGGAGCAGGAGCGTGACTTCACGCTCGTCACCCAGGGCCTGGTGCTGGCCACCGGCTACCGCTACGAGCCCCCCGCCTTCCTCGATCCCGTACGCCACCGGATCCGGTGGGACCGGCACGGCCGGTTCGACGTGGCCAGGAACTACAGCATCGACGTCACCGGCCGGGGCATCTTCCTGCAGAACGGCGCCGCCCACGCCCACAGCGTCACCTCCCCCGACCTCGGCATGGGCCCCTACCGCAACTCGTGGATCATCAGCCAGATCCTGGGCCGGGAGCACTACCCCATCGAGAAGGCCATCGCCTTCCAGGAGTTCGGGGTGCCCGAGGGGGTGGCCGGGTGAGCGGCATCCTGTTCCGCCGCATCGACGACCGGGTCGGCGAGCTCGCCGTACGCCGCCTGGACCCGCGGGCCGACGCGCCCACCGTGCACGCCTGGGTCACCCACCCCAAGGCGGTGTTCTGGATGATGCAGGACGCCGACGTCACCCGCGTCGAGGAGGAGTACCGCGAGATCGTCGGGCACCCGCACCGCGACGCGTTCCTCGGGCTGGTGAACGGCCGCCCGGCCTTCCTGGCCGAGCGGTACGACCCCGCCCGGGTCGAGCTGGCCGGCCTGTACGACGCCGAGGAGGGCGACGTCGGCATGCACTTCCTGTGCGCGCCCGCCGACACCCCGATCCGCGGCTTCAGCCTGGCCGTGATCACCACGGTCATGGAGCTGCTGTTCGCCGATCCCGCGACCCGGCGGGTGGTGGTCGAGCCCGACGTACGCAACACGGCGGTCCACGCGCTCAACGCGGCCGTCGGCTTCGAGGTCGTCGGCACGGTCGCCAAGCCGGAGAAGGAGGCGCTGCTGAGCGTCTGCACCCGCGAGCGGTTCCTCGCCGCGACCCGGGGGGTGCGCCCGTGAACC
>JADGHC010000407.1 GCA_019689655.1 Microbispora sp. | reverse complement strand
GGGTGCGGCCAGTGGGGGGGGGGGCTATGGGGTGAGGCGTCGATCGACGGCCGAAACCGCGGCGAGCCCCCGCCCGGAGCGGCGGGGGCTCGCGTCGTCGTATCGGCCGCGGCTCAGGCGCTGAGCTCGGCGGTCATCGCCCTCGTCACGTTCGGGTCGACCGGGATACCCGGGCCCATGGACGTGGTGAAGGTGACCTTCTTGAGGTAACGGCCCTTGGCCGCCGACGGCTTGAGACGCAGCACCTCGTCCAGCGCCGCGGCGTAGTTCTCCACGAGCTGGCGGTCCTCGAAGGACGCCTTGCCGATGATGAAGTGCAGGTTCGCGTGCCGGTCGACCCGGAACTCGATCTTGCCGCCCTTGATGTCGCTGACGGCCTTGGCCACGTCCATCGTGACGGTGCCGGTCTTCGGGTTCGGCATGAGGCCGCGGGGGCCGAGCACACGGCCCAGGCGACCGACCTTGCCCATCATGTCCGGAGTGGCGACGACCGCGTCGAAGTCGAGACGGCCCTTCGACACCTCGTCGATCAGGTCGTCGGAGCCGACGATGTCGGCGCCGGCCGCGCGGGCCTCCTCGGCACGGTCACCGGTCGCGAAGACCAGGACCCGGGCGGTCTTGCCGGTGCCGTGCGGGAGGTTGACGGTGCCGCGGACCATCTGGTCGGCCTTGCGGGGGTCGACACCCAGCCGCAGGGCGACCTCGACGGTCGCGTCGAACTTGGTGGTCGCGGTCTTCTTGGCCAGCCGTACCGCCTCGAGCGGGCTGTACAGGGCCGTGCGGTCGATTTCAGCCGCCGCGTTCTTCCACTTCTTGCTGCGCTTCACTTCATACTCCTCGTGGAGATCGTGGTCCGGGCCCGCGCTTCGGCCCTCCCACTGCGTGTGCTTGCCCCGCCTCCGGCAAGGCGGCTCGGACGCCGTTGGCCGTCTTCACCCCGTACGCTCCGCGGCCGGGGCACGGCCCCGGCGGGTGTCAGTCGGCGATGGTGACGCCCATGGAACGGGCGGTGCCGGCGATGATCTTCTCGGCCGCCTCGATGTCGTTGGCGTTGAGGTCCTGCAGCTTGGTCTCGGCGATCTGGCGAAGCTGCTCGCGGGTCAGCTTGCCCACCTTGTCCTTGTGCGGGTTGGAGCTGCCCTTCTGCAGACCCGCGGCCTTCTTGATCAGCTCGGGCGCCGGCGGCGTCTTCGTGATGAAGGTGAAGCTGCGGTCTTCGTAGATCGTGATCTCGACGGGGATGATGTTGCCCCGCTGGCTCTCCGTCGCAGCGTTGTACTGCTTGACGAAGTCCATGATGTTGACGCCGTGCGGACCGAGCGCGGTACCGACCGGCGGCGCGGGGGTGGCCTGCCCAGCGGGAAGCTGGACCTTCACCAGTGCCGCGACTTTCTTCTTAGGAGGCATTTGTCCTTCTCCGGGTCCTTTGTCCTACAAAAGCCTCACGAGCACGCCAAAGCCGGGCGTGCGTGAGGACGGCTATCGAGTCTACGCGAGGCCGTCAGATCTTCGAGACCTGGTTGAACGACAGCTCGACCGGGGTCTCGCGGCCGAAGATCGAGACGAGGACCTTGAGTTTCTGCGACTCGGCGCTGATCTCGCTGACCGTGGCGGGCAGCGTGGCGAACGGCCCGTCCATGACCGTGACGGACTCGCCGATCTCGAAGTCGACGGTCGCGGTGGTCGTCTTGGTCGTGGCCTTCTTGATCTCCTCGGAAGGCTCCGGGGCGAGCAGCTTGGCGACCTCGTCGATGCTCAGCGGGCTCGGCTTGTTGGACAGGCCGACGAAGCCGGTCACGCCGGGCGTGTTGCGCACCGCGGCCCAGGACTCGTCGGTCAGGTCCATCCGGACCAGGACGTAACCGGGAAGCACGCGCTCCTTGACCGGAGTCTTCTTGCCGCCCTTGAACTCCGTGATCGTGTGCGTCGGCACCTCGACCTGGAAGATGTAGTCCTCCATGTTGAGGGAGCTGATGCGGCTTTCGATGTTCTGCTTCACACGGTTCTCGTAACCGGCGTACGAGTGGATGACGTACCACTCGCCGATCTGGCCGCGGAGCTGACGCTTGAACTCCTCGACGGGGTCGACGTCCGGAAGGACGTCGCCGTCCTCGTCGACCTGCGCGGCGACCTCGGCCGAGTCTTCGCCGCCGTCACCGTCGCCTGAGTCGGCGACCGTGGTCTCCTCGACCTCTGCTACGGCCTCGTCCTGCTCGGTGCCCCACTCGTCATGGGAGCGGTCGGCCGGCATCGGGGACTCGGACACGGGACTCTTCCTTCTTCGCTTGGTGTCTTGACGTGCTGCGACGTCTCGGGCGGGATCAGGATCCGCCGAAGAGCCACAGCACAGCCTTACCCAGCAGCGTATCGATCCCGAACACGAGCCCAACCATAATCAGGACGAAGACCAGGACGACCGCCGTGTACGTGATCAGGTCGTGGCGCCGGGGCCAGATGACCTTGCGTAGCTCGGCGACGACCTGCCGGTAGAACAGAGCGGGCGAGGTGCGCTTTGCCTTCTTCTCACCGGTCGGCTTGCTCGGCTTGCCAGCGGTCTCGCCGCGGGTGTCGATCGCCACAGTCCTCACCTGATCCGTCGTGTCCGTCGCAGTTGCGGCGCGCTTTCACGCCATTGTTGCGCGGACCGCACTCCGCAGGGCACGAGGGACTCGAACCCCCAACCGCCGGTTTTGGAGACCGGTGCGCTACCAATTGCGCTAGTGCCCTAAGCCGTGCACCACGATACCCGACAAACGCATTGAAGCGCCCATCCCGTCGCTCACGTGGCTCACTAGTCGGTGAAGTGTACGCGGGATTCACCGCTCCGTCGAACCACATGGTCGCCGCGCCGTCCGAAGGCGGCGTGAGTGCCGTCGTGTGTGGTTCAAACCTATCGCGCGAACCCGTCCGCATCCTGGATATGGAGACGAAACCGCGCGGCGCGTCTGGAACGATGGAGGCATGACCCGACCTCGCATCTCCGCACGTATTTCCGCGATCTCCGAGTCCGCGACTCTGGCCGTGGACGCCAAGGCCAAGGCGATGAAGGCGGCCGGTCGCCCGGTCATCGGCTTCGGCGCCGGCGAGCCCGACTTTCCGACGCCCGACTACATCGTCGAGGCGGCCATCGAGGCGTGCCGAAACCCCAGGTTCCACAAGTACACCCCGGCCGGCGGCCTGCCCGAGCTGAAGCAGGCGATCGCCGAAAAGACGCTGCGCGACAGCGGGTTCCAGGTCGAGGCCTCCCAGGTCCTGGTGACGAACGGCGGCAAGCAGGCGGTCTACGAGGCGTTCGCCACGCTGCTCGACCCCGGTGACGAGGTCCTGGTCGTCGCGCCCTACTGGACGACGTACCCGGAGGCGATCAAGCTCGCGGGCGGCGTCCAGGTCGACGTGGTCACCGACGAGACGTCCGGCTACCTGGCCTCGGTCGAGCAGCTCGAGGAGAAGCTGACCGACCGCACCAAGGTGCTGCTGTTCGTCTCGCCGTCCAACCCCACGGGGGCCGTCTACTCCCCCGAGCAGGTCGAGGAGATCGGCCGCTGGGCCCTGGACAAGGGCCTGTGGGTCGTCACCGACGAGATCTACGAGCACCTCGTCTACGGCGGGGCGAGGTTCTCCAGCATCGCCACCGCCGTGCCGGAGCTGCGCGACCGGGTCGTCGTGCTGAACGGCGTGGCCAAGACGTACGCCATGACCGGCTGGCGGGTGGGCTGGCTGATCGGCCCGTCCGACGTGGTCAAGGCTGCGACCAACCTGCAGTCCCACGCCACCTCGAACGTCTCCAACGTCGCCCAGGCCGCCGCGCTCGCCGCCGTCTCCGGCGACCTGTCGGCCGTCGCCCAGATGCGTACGGCGTTCGACCGGCGCCGGCAGACCATGGTCCGGATGCTCAACGAGATCCCCGGCGTGGTCTGCCCCGAGCCGCACGGCGCGTTCTACGCCTACCCGTCGGTCAAGGCGCTGCTCGGCAAGGAGATCCGCGGCAGGCGCCCGCAGACCTCGGCCGAGCTGGCCGAGGTCATCTTGGAGGAGGCCGAGGTCGCGCTGGTGCCCGGCGAGGCGTTCGGCACCCCGGGCTACTTCCGCCTGTCGTACGCGCTGGGCGACGACGACCTGGTCGAAGGCGTCGGCCGGGTGGCCAAGCTCCTGTCCGAGGCACACTGAAAGAGGCGCACTGAAAGAGGCGCACTGAAAGCCGAGATATACGGAAAACCCGAGATGCGGTGAAACGCCGCCGCGCCGAGAGGCGGAGGGCACCGAGGTGACGAGGCGCGGCGGCGTCACGAACCCGGCAGGAAGGCCCGGTCCCCACCACGCGGGACCGGGCCTTCGTCATCCCTCGCCTTCCGCTCCGATTCCTCCACACCCCGGCGAATGGTGGTGGACGACGCACTGGCCGGGGGCATCGCGCGCCGTAGAGGTTCAGGACCACAGCACGCATATGGGGGCCGCGACGATCTTTTCGTCCATCTGGTGGACGCGCGGGCCGGTGTGCAGGACGACACCGGCCACGAAGCGGTCGCCCAGTTCGTCCCGCAGCCACCGCAGATGCTTGGCGTCGTCGGGGCGCGGGGTGGCCGCCGCCTTGACCTCGATCCCGATCACCCGCCCCATGCCGAGTTCCAAGACGATGTCGACCTCGTGCCGTCCCTGGTCCTGACGCAGGTGGTAGACGCGGGGCCGGCTGGCGCACACCGGCGCCTCCGCCCGTAGCTGCTGGACCACAAAGGTGTCCAGCAGCCGGCCGAGCAGATCGCCATCGCGCATGATCGCCTGCCCGTCCACCCGCAGCAGGGCCGCGGCCAGGGCCGCGTCGACGAGATACCGCTTGGGCCCGCGGATCAGCCGCTTCAGCCGGTTGCTGAACCAGGCCGGAACCTTGTCCACGATGAGGAGATCACGCAGCAGACGCTCGTACGCCTCTCCCGTGCGGGCGTTGACGTTCGCCGCGTCGTAGAGCGTCTTGTCCGTGACCACACCCGCGGTGTTGAGGGCCAGCGCCTCCAGATAGGCCCGGAGGCGGACCGGGTCGCGCCGTCCGTCCAGGGTCTCGATGTCCCGCGTGAGCATCTGCTCGATGTAGCTGTCCAGCCAGCGCACCCGCACCGAAGCGGGCATCCGCTGCGCCTCGGGAAAGCCGCTGCGCAACGCCAGATCGATGTAGCCGGCCAGGTCGGGCGGTTGCGCCGGCGCGGCGAGCTCCTCGACCCGCCCCTGAGCGAGCAGATCGGCGAACGGGGGCCTGACTATGCCGCCCGCGAGCTCCTTGACCGCCAGCCCCGTCATGTCGATACGTACGACCCGCCCCGTTCCCGGCCAGGTCCGGCCGCCGAAGTCCGACCATACGGAGCCGGTGAGGATGAAGCGCCCCGGCCGGTGGTCGTCGTCCACCGCTCGTTTGACCGCCCCGAGCACTTCGGGGACGACCTGCCACTCGTCCAGCAGGACAGGCTCCTTGAGCCCGCGCAAGGCCACATCCGGGTCCGCGAGAAAGGCCGCGTTCTCGCTGTCGCGATCGAGCCGCACCACGGTTTCGACGTGTCGCTGTGCGGTGGTGGTCTTCCCGGTGGCCCGTGGACCGACCAACATGATCGCCGGCAGTGTCCCGAAAACGTCATCGATGATCGGATCCACGAGTCGCGGGATGTACGAATCGCGGCTCATTCGAGCACGGTACCAATCTCACCCAGCCGCGAGTACAAAG
>JADGHC010000406.1 GCA_019689655.1 Microbispora sp. | reverse complement strand
CCGGGGGGGGGAGAGGGGTCAGGAAGCCCCGCCGCGGGGGCAGGCGGGGTCGGCGGGTCCCCACGCCGGGGGACCCGCCCGGTTCTAGTTGCCGATGTCGGCCAGGTTGTCGTTGTACGGCTGAGCTATCTCGTCCAGGACCTCCTCGGGCTTCTTGCTGCCGTTGATCAGTTCCTGGACGCCGGAGACGAGCACGTCGTAGTAGCCGGGGGCCGGCCAGTCAGGGTAGAAGGCCAGGCCGTCCTGCGTCGAGAGCTTGTTGAAGTTCTCGATCAGCTCCTTGCTCTGCGCGTCGGTGATCGCCGACGGGTCGGCCGCCACCGGGACGCCACCCGAGTTGCCGAGCAGGTTCTGGATCTCCTTCTTCATCGTGATGTCGATGAAGTCGTAGGCGAGCTCCTTGTTCTTGGACTTCTCGGGCACCACCCAGAGGTTGCCGCTGGAGCCCGGGGCGAACGGGCCGGGCCACAGGAACGTGCCCCACGTGAAGTTCTTGATCTCCGCCTGCAGGCGGCCGAACCACCAGCTACCCGAGATCATGATCGGGAACTTGCCGCCGATGAACGCCACACCCATGTCCTCGGCCTTCATCCCGGCCGAGTCCTTGCCGATGTAGCCCTTCTTCACCCAGTCGGAGAAGGTCTGCGCGGCGTAGGTGAACTGCGGCCCGTGGAAGTCGACCTTGCCCTTGTAGAGCTCGAAGGAGTCGATCCAGGCCCGGTCGGCCTTGTTGAGCGCGAGCAGGTAGAACAGCTGCTGGGCCGGATACTCGGCGCCGGCCATCGCGATCGGCGTGATGCCCTTCTTGACGAACGTGTCGAGCACGGAGGTGAACTCGTCGAAGGTGGTGGGCACCTTGACGCCCGCCTTGTCGAACATGTCCTTGTTGTAATAGACCATCACGTACTCGCCGTAGTTCGGCACGCCGAACCACTTGCCCGAGCCCATGATGCCCCGCTCGTCGTACTTGGCGGTCGTCTGCAGCGACGGGCTGAGCAGCTTGTCCCAGCCGCGCTTGGTGGCCTGTTCGGTCAGGTCGGTGAGCAGCCCCTGCTTGGACAGCAGGCCCGCGGTGGCGTTGCCCTTGTTGTACTCCATGATGTCCGGGGCCTGGTCGGAGTTGAGGACCATGCCCGCGGTCTTCTGGATCTGCTCGAAGCCCTTCTCCTCGAACTTCACCTTGACGCCGGGGTGACTGGCCTCGAACTCCTTCATCGCCTCGGCCCAGGCGGTGCCCATGGCGCTGTTGCCGGTCTCGTAGTGCCACAGCGTGAGAGTCTTGCCCTCGGCCGAGCCGCCGCCCGAACTATCCGAAGAGGAACCGCCGCACGCGGTGAGCGTGAGCGCGGCCGCGGCCAGCGCCGCCACCGCCGCGCTCCTGCCTACTCTGAACATGGTCTTTCTCCAGGGGGTTTCGGTCTAGTTGATGACGACCGGGGCGCCGGGGCCGACGAACTCGACACCTTCGATCTGCTTGGGGCCCTCGGCGGTGACGACCAGCCTTTCGCCATCCCGCACCGCCGTGACCGTCGTGTCCCCGTCCAGGTCCCTGATCGTCGTACGGCTCTCGCGCTCCGGCAGGCCGAAGACGAGCAGCGAGACCCGCGGGTCGTCGGCCACCGTGTCGCCCGGCTCGGTGACCGGGATCAGCGAGCCGTGCCGTACGAACAGGGGAATCTGGTCGAGCGGCGGCGACACCGTGACGTAACGCCCGCCGTCGACGGCCTCACCCGTCCAGTAATCCACCCACACCCCCGCGGGCAGGTAGACCTTCCGGGTGCCGTCGGCCGAGGTCATCGGGGCGACGAGCAGGTCGGTGCCGAGAAGGTACTGCAGATCCGCCTGCCAGGCCACCGGGTCGTCCGGGTAGTCGACGCACAGCGCGCGCAGCATCGGCGCGCCCGTCTCGGCCGCGGTGACGGCCGCCGAGTAGATGTACGGCATGAGCCGGTACCGCAGCCGCAGCGCCGCGACGGCGGCCTGCTCGGCGTGCGGCGGGAACTCCCAGGGCTCCCGGGTGGTCGTGCCGTGGAACCGTACGAGCGGGGACAGCGCGGCGAACTGCGCCCAGCGGATGTAGAGGTCGGGGCTGGGGGTGCCGGTGAAGCCTCCCGCGTCGTGGCTCCAGAAGGGGATGCCGGACAGGCCGTGCGACAACCCGCCCCTGATCGTGCTGCCCATGGCCGAGTAGGTGGTGTCGACGTCGCCGCTCCACTGGGCCGCGTGGCGCTGGCCGCCGAGGTAGGACGAGCGGGCCCAGACCATGCCGTGCCCGTTGACCTCGCGCGTCACCTCCGCGACGACATCGTTGAACAGCAGCGCGTAGACGTTATGCAGGTCGGTGCCGGTCATGCCGTTGAAGGCCACGGCGTCGGCGGGGACGCCCTCGGCGAAGTCGGTCTTGAACACCGCGACGCCCTCGCGCAGGCGCGCCCGGAGCAGATCCTTGAACCACTCGACGGCCTCCGGGTTGGTGAAGTCCACGATGCCGCAGGCCGGGTGGGAGCCGTGCCAGGTGTCGGCGATGTAGGTCTCGCCGTCGGGCCGCTTGAGGAAGTACCCCTTCTCCGCCGCCTCGGCGAACGCCGGGCTCAGGTGCGAGATGTAGGAGTTCATCCAGAGGCAGACCTTGAAGCCCTGCTCCCTGAGCGTGGCGAGCATGCCCACCGGGTCGGGGAACGCCTCGGGGTCCCACTGCAGGTCGGACCAGTGCCCGCCCGCCTGCCAGTAGCAGTCCAGGTGGAGCACGTCGCAGGGGATGCCCCGCTCCCTGATCTTCCTGGCGCGCTCCAGCACCCGCTCCTGACTGTCTTTGAAGAAGCCCGAGGAGATCCAGGTGCCGAACGCCCACTTCGGCGGCAGCGAGGGGCGGCCGGTCAGCCCGTCGAACCGGTTCAGGATCTCGGCCGGAGTCGGCCCGGCGATCACGTAGTAGTCGATGAGGTCGTCGGGCACGATGATCTGCACGGCGCTGTGGGTGGACTGGCACACGTCGAACTCGACCGGCGTGCCGCTGTCGACGCAGATGCCGTACCCCCTGCTGGACAGGTAGAAGGGCACGTTCTTGTACGCGCGCTGCGACTCGGCGCCGAACGCGTCGAAGTTCCACATGAGCGGGCGCTGGCCGCGCTTGTCGAGCGGCGTGAACGACTCGCCGAACCCGCCGAACGCCTCGTCGGCCGGGGCCACGAACGTCTCGTGATAGGCGACGGTCCTGCCGTCGGCGGAGGAGCGGCCGAACGGCAGCGTGCGCAGCCGGCCGCTGATGTCGGGGCGGCCCGGGTCCTGCTCCACCAGCGTCCGCCCGGCCCGGTCGGTGAAGCGCAGGTTCCAGGGGTTCAGCCGCACCTCGGCCCGCAGCGACCCGGCGTCGACCACCACGCGGCTGTGGCCGGCCTCCACGACCGCCCCGGCGTACTCCCCCGGGGTCACCATCGAAATCGCGCGGGCGGACCGGGTGCGCGCGTCGGGGTCCTCCGACAGGCGCACCCGGATCACCCCCTCCCCCGCCACCGTGATCTGCACGACGAGCGTCTCATCGGCCGAGGTGGAGCCCTTGAGCGTCACGCCCCGGCCGTCGGAGGCCACCACCTCCGCGCTGGTCAGCGCGGACAGGCCCTCCTCACCCGGCTCGCGCACCGGAAGCTCGGGAGGATCCGCCACGAAGAACTCGCGCGCGATCAAAGGGGGACGGTACGGCATTGCGGCACTCCATCGGCTCATCCAGAGATTGTGGAATTAGTTTGCCGTCCATCCCAACAAACGTCAATGGGGCGAGGGCAGTCCAAGTTTGTCCAAGTTATTCCCGTTTGTGTCTGCTTGGGGTAACGTGAGCGCAATCCCCCGTCAAGGCAGGTGACATGGACAGGTTCGTACACGTGATGCCGCTCGACGACGTGATCGACCACGAGGGAAGCCCGCAGTGCGTCTGCGGGCCCGACGGCCGGCCCGTCACCGCCGCGGATCTCGGCGAGCCGGCTCCTCGTACGGACACCATCGCGCCCGGCTGGTCCCGCCCCGCCGTGGGCGTCATCTACCAGCACTTCGCCCTGCGCCCCTGCAGCGAATGGGAGGCCATCCCGGAGTCCTGAGCCGCTCCCGGCCCCTTAATATCCGTCAATCACCGTCACTTTTGCGAACACTCGGTAATTAGCCGATCGCATTGAGTAATGTCCCGGCCATGCCTGGTATTGCTCACGAGTTGCCGCTCGAGCTCATCCGCAACCGGCCGGAGACCGCGCTGGAGCTGCTGCGCCGGGTGAAGCGGATCGAGCTGCCGCCGTCCGCGGCCGCACGCGCGGAGTCGGGCGACTGCACCCAGCTTTCGCCGATCGAGTTCCGCGCCGACGCGGTGGTGGTCGTACGCGACGAGACCGGAACCGCGGTGCTGGCCGTGATCGTGGAGGTGCAGCAGGGCCGGGACGCCGGCAAACGGTTCAGCTGGCCGGTCTACGTCACGACGCTGCGATCACAGCACAAGTGCGACACCGCGCTGCTGGTCATCTGCCCGGATCGGGCGACCGCCCGATGGTGCGGCAGGACGATCCACCTGGGCCCGAGCGGCACCATCACACCGCTGACGATCGACCCCGACCGGATACCCCTCATCACCGACCCCGACCAGGCCCGCCTCCACCCGGAACTCGCGGTACTCTCCGCGGTGACGCACCCCGACGAGGTCGACGACGAGAAGGTGCTGGACGCGATGGCGGCCGGGCTGGCGACGCTGGACGAGGATCGAGCCCGGGTATATATGAACTACGTGATCAGTTCGTCACGACCTGTGACAACCAAGGGTCTGGAGGAGCCGGTGACCACCACTCAGGACGACCGCAGCGATCTCGCCGACAAGCTCGTCGACTACTTCTTCCACTGGAAGAACGAGGGCCACGCGGAAGGACTCGAGAAAGGACGCGCGGAAGGCGAGGCAAGGGGCGAGGCGAAGGGCGAGGCCAAGGCCGTCCTCCTCATCCTCGAAACCCGCGGCCTGCAGATCTCCGACGACGCACGCGAACGAATCCAGCACTGCGAGGACACGGGTCAACTGGAGACCTGGATCCGCAGGGCCGCCGTCATCACATCCACCGACGAACTGTTCACGGAATGAGCTGATGCGGGACTGCAGCGACATCGCCGACAAGCTCGTCGACTACTTCTTTCACTGGAAGAACGAGGGCCACGCGCAAGGACTCAAGGAAGGACGCGCGGAAGGACTCGCGGAAGGCGAGGCCAAGGCCGTCATCCTCATCCTCGAAGCCCGCGGCCTGCAGATCTCCGACCACGCACGCGATTGGATCCAGCGCTGCCGGATCACCAGCCAACTGGAGACCTGGATCCGCAAGGCCGCCGTCATCACATCCACCGACGAACTGTTCACCGAATGAAATCGCAGCGGGGCGGGCCGTCCTGCAGGGGGGATGCACTGCCGCAGGACGGCCCGTTCGGCGGGTCATGCGCTTACGGGGTCCACCTGACGTTCGGGTTGATGTGGCCGGTCCAGTTGAAGACGGCCATGTTGTCCCAGCCGTCGCCGGTGCCGTTGATGTTCGCCGGGTCCCAGCCGTTGCCGGGCACGGCGTACCACGTCGGCTCCCAGTAGAAGACGCCGACCGCGCCCGCGTCGCGGGCGGTGCTCTGCACCGCGGCGAACTCGGCGGCCTGCCCCTGCCAGGTCAGGCCGTACCCCGGGCAGCCCGACGTGACCGAGTT